>NZ_CAXBDC010000057.1:0-29608 GCF_963974195.1 uncultured Nisaea sp. | reverse complement strand
ACGGACGGCACCCATCTTCTTGGACAGATCGAACGGAAATCCGCCGCATGAGTGACGAGCAGGGTGAAGGCGGAGAGCGCCGGGGCTGGTTCCGGCGCCTGAAGGACGGGCTTGCCAAGTCCTCTTCAAAACTGGTCGGAGGCATTTCCGGTGTCTTCACCACAAAGAGGCTGGACGATGCCAGCCTTGAAGAGCTGGAAGACGTCCTGATCACCGCCGATCTGGGTATCGAGACATCCGCCCGGCTGATCGCCAGCCTCTCGAAAGCGAAATTCGGCAAGGACGTCACCGACGAAGAGGTCCGGACATCTTTCGCCGAGGATATCGCGGAAATCCTGCGCCCGGCCGCCAGACCACTCGATGTCGCCACCGGCCGGAAGCCGCATATCGTCCTCATGGTCGGTGTGAACGGCAGTGGCAAGACCACGACCATCGGCAAGCTGGCCAAGCAGTTCAAGGAGCGCGGCCTCTCGGTGATGATGGCCGCCGGAGACACTTTCCGCGCCGCCGCCATCGAGCAGCTTCAGGTTTGGGGTGAGCGGACCGGCACCCCGGTCATTGCCAAAGCGCAAGGATCGGACGCCGCCGCCCTCGCCTTCGACGCCATCAACGAGGCGAAAGCCGCCGGTGCGGACGTGCTGCTGATCGACACGGCAGGCCGGTTGCAGAACCGGGCCGAGCTGATGGAAGAATTGGCCAAGGTGATCCGGGTGATCCGCAAGCAGGACGAGACGGCACCGCACGATTGTGTGCTGGTGCTGGACGGCACGGTCGGCCAGAACGCGCACAATCAGGTCAAGGCGTTCAAGGAAATGGTCGAGGTCAGTGGCCTCGTCATCACCAAGCTCGACGGCAGCACGCGCGGCGGTGTTGTGGTGGCGTTGGCAGATCAGTTCGAACTACCGGTCCATGCGGTCGGTGTCGGCGAAAGCGCGGAAGACCTGCAACCCTTCGACGCGGATCGTTTTGCTCGCGATCTGATGGGACTCGATTAGGTTTCCCCTACACCGCTATCCCGACGGAGGTCGGGATGACGATGAGATAATTCTCTTCAAACACCCATCGGCATTTCGGAGCGCGGGGCGAATTCGCCCTGGCCCAGCGTTTCCCGGTAATGGGCGAAGGCCCAATGCACCGTCGGGAAGGCGATCTCGTCCCACGGGATCTCGTCCCAGGTGAAGAGGCCGACATCTTCGGATTCAATACCGGGTGAGACGTCCGGTGACAGCAGCCGGGCGCGGTAGATCATCTGCACCTGGCTGATCCGGGGAATGTTGTAGACGCCGAGCAGCGGGCCGATCTCGATCCGGGCATTAGCCTCTTCCCAGGCTTCCCGGGCGGCCCCGTCCTGGGTCGACTCGCCCTCTTCCATGAAACCGGCAGGCAGGGTCCAGTAGCCGATGCGGGGTTCGATCGCCCGTTTGCACAGGAGGAACTTGTCCTCCCAGGTGACCACGGCACCGACGACGATTTTCGGGTTTATGTAATTGATGAAGCCGCAATCGGTGCAGACCAGCCGCTCGCGTTCATCCCCTTCCGGTACAAGTTTCGTTACCGGGCCTTTCAGTTCCGACCGGTCCACGGCCATGCTGCTCACCACCTGATCAAGCTCTTACAAATGCGTGGAAACCGTAACAGAGCAGAGCAGGCAAAAGAAAGCGCGGCCCTTTGCAAGGCCGCGCATTAACTCTGGGGGTTTCGGCGAGGTCAGACGAAGATGTCTATCTCGTCGCCGCGCTGGCGTTGACTCTCCCTGCGGGCTGAGTTTCGGAGCGCGGTTGCTCGCTCGTTATCGCCCTGAATATCACTGCCTTCGTCGGTACTGGAGATGGCCGCCGCCGTCAGTGGCCGATTATTCCGGTCGCGCTCCTGTTCCACCGGCCGGGGGGCAACCAGTGTCGGGAGTGTCGCGTTTAGCGGAACTGATACCGGGACTGCGGGAATCATTTACCTTCTCCAACACCGTAAATATGGTTGAAGAATGGTTAAAAGTCAAGATGACCCCCGGAAACCCGGCGATTCGCGGCAGTTGGCGCCGTCAGCGGCTCACCATCAGGGCGGCCACGCCGGGAAGGGTTTTACCCTCCATCCACTCAAGGAAAGCGCCGCCTGCCGTCGAAACATAGCTGAAACGGTCAGCCACTTTCGCATGAACGAGCGCGGCAACGGTATCGCCGCCGCCTGCCACGCTGAGCAGCGCACCCTGATCGGTCAGCTCCGCCGCCGTCCGTGCGAGAGAGACTGTACCGGCATCGAATGGCGTGATCTCGAAAGCGCCGAGCGGGCCGTTCCAGACCAGCGTCTCGCTCTCCCTCAGAACATCCGCGAACCGGGCAACGCTTTCCGGGCCGGCATCGAGGATCATCTTGTCCTCGGGCACGGCCGTGACCGGGACCACTTCGGACGGTGCCCCCGCCGCAAACTCGCCCGCGACAACACAGTCGGTCTGCAGGCAGATGGTGCAGCCTTCCTGTTCCGCCTTCGTAATAATCTTGCGTGCGGTGTCGGCCAGATCCCGCTCGGCGAGAGACTTGCCAACCTCATGTCCCTGGGCGTGGAGGAAGGTGTTCGCCATACCGCCGCCGATAATCAGGTAATCCACTTTCGGCAGCAGATTGCCGAGCAATTCCAGCTTGGTGGAGACCTTGGCCCCGCCAACAACCGCAACCACCGGGCGCTTCGGCGCTTCCAGCGCCTGTCCCAGCGCTTCCAGCTCCGCCTGCATCAGCAGGCCCGCGTAAGCCGGCAGGTGCCGGGCCAGGCCTTCGGTCGAGGCATGCGCACGGTGCGCCGTGGCAAAGGCGTCATTCACATAGACATCGCCGAGTTTTGCCAGAGCCGCGGTGAAATCTTCCGCGTTCTTTTCCTCACCGGCATGGAAGCGGAGATTTTCCAGCAGAAGCACGTCGCCCTCTTTCATGGCGCCGACAGCCATCTCCGCTTTCTCTCCGATACAGTCTTCCGCGAAGCTGACCGGGTCACCGCCAAGAGCGCCGGACAGCGGCGCCACGATCGGCGCCAACGACATTTCTGGAACCCGTGCCCCCTTCGGACGGCCGAAATGGGACAGAACCACGACTTTCGCGCCCTTGCCCCGAAGCGCCCGGATCGTCGGCACGGCACGTTCGATCCGCGTCGCGTCCGTCACCGCGCCATCTTTCATCGGCACGTTCAGGTCGACACGGAGCAAAATGGTCCGGCCACGAGCGTCAATATCTTCAAGAGTGCGATAAGCTGGCATCATCAGGTCTCCGCGCCGATTTCCGGCGCTTTCAATCACAGTCGGATCGCAGTTTCAAGTGTGGTTACGCGCGCGGCGGCTACTTATAGGGGTCCGCCGCGTCACGCAGACCGTCACCAAAGAAGTTAAAGGCCAGCACAACAAGGATTACCGGCACCACCGGAGTCATGATCCAGGGGTAGAGTTCCACCGCGTTGATGTTCTGCGCTTCCGTCAGCAGCACCCCCCAGGAGGTGATCGGCGGACGCAGCCCGAGGCCGAGAAAACTCAACGCCGTCTCCCCAAGAATCATCGACGGAATGGAGAGCGTGGCCGAGGCGATCAGGTGGCTCATGAAACTCGGCAGCAGGTGCCGCCCGATGATCCGTTTCGGCTTCGCCCCCATAAGCTGGGCGGCGACGGCGAAATCCTCCTCGCGCAGGGCCAGCAGCTTGGAACGCACCGCACGGGCAAGTCCGGTCCAGTCCAGCAGGCCAAGAATGATGGTGATCCCGAAATAGATCAGGATCGGGCTCCAGGTCACCGGCAGGGCGGCCGAGAGAGCCATCCAGAGCGGCAGCTCCGGGAAGGACCGGATCACCTCGATCACCCGCTGGGTCAGACTGTCCACCCAGCCGCCATAATAACCGGCCAGACCGCCAATCACGATGCCAAGGACAAAGCTGACGGCAATGCCGATCAGGCCAACGGTGAGCGAGATCCGGGTGCCGTAGATGATGCGCGAGAACATGTCCCGGCCGAGCCGGTCGGTGCCGAGCAGGAAGAAGGTCCCGCCCTCGGCCGGACAGACCAGATGGAAATCCATCTCCACCATGCCCCAGAACCGGTAATCGTCACCGCTGCAGAAGAAACGCAGCTCCTCCACCTTCTCCGGGTTATCGGTGTATTCGCGCTTCAGGTTGCGCATGTTCAGCGTGTAGTCGAGTCCATAGACGAACGGCCCGACGAACGATCCTTCGTGGAACAGATGCACCGGCTGGGGCGGCGCATAGATATGGTCCGTATGCCGGGTAACCAGGCCATAGGGCGCGATCATCTCGCTGATGATGGTCGAGAGATAAAGCAGGATCAGGAACAGCCCCGAGACGACAGCGATACGGTGGCGCTTCAGCTTCCACCACATCATCTGCCACTGGGACGCCATGTAATAGCGTTCCTGCTCCGGCGTCAGCACGGTGTCCGAATCAGGGTCGAACGGCTCCCGGTTGACGTAATGGTCCGTGCGCGGCCCCTCGCCCGAAACGATGCTCATCGGTTCGTCCCCCCGCCGAGCCTGATGCGCGGATCGAGAACGGCCAGCAGCAGATCGGAGATGAACATGCCGATCACCGTCAGCAACGCCAGGAACATCAGGAAGGAGCCGGCGAGATACATGTCCTGGCTCTGCAGCGCCCCGATCAGCATCGGTCCCGTGGTCGGCAGGGACAGCACCATGGCAACCACGGCGGAGCCGGAAATCACCTGCGGCAGCATGTTGCCGATATCGGCGATGAAGGGGTTCAGCGACATCCGCAGCGGATATTTCATCAGCGCCCTGAAGGGATGCATGCCCTTGGCCCGCGCCGTGACCACATATTGCTTCTGCAGCTCATCCAGCAGATTGGCCCGCAGGCGGCGGATCATCGCCGCCGTGCCGGACGTGCCAATGACGACGACGGGCACCCAGAGATGCTCCAGCACCGACATCACCTTCCCGCCGCTCCAGGGCTGATCCAGATATTGCGGATCCATCAGCCCGCCGATCGAGGTCCCGAACCAGATATTGGCGAGATAGAGCAGGATCAGGGCGAGCAGGAAGTTCGGTGTGGCCAAACCGATGAAACCGATGAAGGTCAGGCCGTAATCGCCAAGGCTGTACTGGTGCGTCGCCGAATAAATACCGATCGGGAAGGCCATCACCCAGATGAAGATGATGGTGGCGAAGTTCAGCACAAAGGTCAGGAACACCCGGTCGCCGACCACATCCGCGACGGGCAGCTGATACTCGAAGGAATAACCGTAATCACCCTGCAGCAGGCCGGTCGCCCAGTGGAAATATTGCTCGTACATCGGCCGGTCGAGACCGTATTGCGCACGCAATGCCTCGATCTTGGACTGGTCGACATTCTCGCCCTGGCTCTGCATCTCGTTGATCATCGTTGTCAGATAATCGCCGGGCGGCAGCTGGATGATGATGAAGGTGATGATGCTGATCGCGATCAGCGTCGGCACCATGACCAGAATGCGGCGGGCTAGGTAGGTCAGCACCGGTTCTCTCCCCTAATCCGCGCTTGCATTACCGGCCGGCATATCGCCGAACCAGAAGGTGTCCGGCAGATAGACCCCGAAATGGGCCCCCGGATCCCAGTTATAGACGGCTTCCTTCGGCACGTTATGGAGCGCGTTCGAGACCACGACCGGCTGCAGCACGCCGGAAATCAGCCCGATGCTGAAGACCTGATCGGCGTTGATCTGCAAAATCTCTTCCCAGGCGCCTTTCTTCACGGCCCGCTTAGAGGCGTCGCGCCAGATCACGTAAAGCTCTTCAAGCCGCTTCGCCGCCTCGATATCCGTCGCCTCGCCGGACATGCCGCCGGTTTCGATGAACTGACCCCATTTCGGCCATTGCAGCTGCTGTTGCGTGAACGGAACAAAATCCTGCGGGCTGTTCAGCGCTGTCGCCAGCCCGTTCTCCGCTCCGAACCAGACAGACATCAGCGTTTCGCCAGCAAAGATCCGGTTACGGAAGACGTTGCGCTGGGACGGCCGGGTAAACAGCTTGATGCCCGCATCGAGCCAGGAATCATGGATCAGGGACAGCACGTCGGTCTGCTCCGTGCTCTCGCCCGCCGTCTCGACAATCAGCTCCATCGGCCGGCCGTCCGGCAGCAGGCGCAGACCATCATCGCCACGCTTGAGTCCTATTTCATCAAGCAGCGCATTCGCCCGCTTCAGATCGAACGTGGCCCAGCGGGTCTGGTAATCCTTCTGGTACAGCGGCGATGCGGGAAGAACCGTATTGTTCCCCTCATAGGCCAGGCCGTAATAGATCACCTGATTGATCTCGTGCCGGTTGACGGCAAGCGACAGGGCGCGCCGGAACCGGACGTCCCGAAACAGCGCGCGCCAGACCGGATCGACGGCGTTGAGGTTGGGAAACAGCGCCATATGCGCGCCCTTGGCCGTGCGCCACAGCCGGGTGTCGAACGGGAACCAGTCTTCCGCTTCCTTCAGGAAGGTATAATCGTCGAAGGAGAGATAACGGGCCTGCAGATCCGCGTCTCCGGCACCGGCCTTGGCCGGGATCAGCCCCGGGCTGGCAATGTCGAAGATCACTTCGTCGATATAGGGCAACTGGCGGCCCTTGGGATCGACCCGGTGGAAGTAGGGATTGCGCTCGAACCGGAACCGGGTCGAGGTCGCATTGCCCGTCACTTTCCAGGGCTGCAGCACCGGCAGGTCCGGATTATCCATCCGGTAGAGATTATCCATCTTGTTATGCAGCGCGGCCCAGTTCCGCTGTTTTGCCTCTTCCACCCGCTTATCGAGTTCGGCCGGATCGGCATAGGCGGCATGCATGGGCTTCAGATAATGCGCCGGGCGGTAGATATAGAGCGGGCTTGCCTTTGCCAGCGCGGGCAGGAAATCCGGGTTCGGCTTGGACCAGGAATACCGCACCGTGCGCTCATCAATCACCTGGAACAGCGGCGCCTCGCCATCAAGCATCATGACGCTTGGCGGGCCGGCCGGTGACAGTTCCGGATTGTTCGCAACGTCTTCCCAGAAGTAGCGAAAATCCTCGGAGGTAAAGGGGTGACCGTCGGACCAGCGGTGATTCTTGCGCAAAATGAAGGTAAAGACCCGCTCATCCTCGACGATGAAATCCTGCAGAATATCCGCGAAAAGCTCGTAATCGCCGGGCTGGTAGCTGACAAGACGGGCATAGCCGTAAACGGTCATCTGCCGCGTGTCCTTGCTCCGCGACATCAGCATGCGGAGTGTGCCGCCATACTGGCCGAGCTCCGCGCCGCGCGCCTCGAAATCGACAGTCAGCGGCGGTTGCGGCAACCGGTCGGCCATTACGGGCAGTTCCCCGGCGGCCACACGCCCTTCAAGAGCCGGCACCTCCCCGGCGAAACCCGGCAGGGCCGCCGTCAAGAGCACGATCAAAAAGACCGGGAGCGCGTACCAGTGTTTCACGATGCCAGCCTCAGGGTCAGGGCCGATTCATCCGCCCGCACGAAATGCCCGTCGCCCAGATCGATCAGGCGCGGATGCGTTTCCTCGCTGACCGTAAACGGGGCCGGCCATTCGGACGGGATCGAGCAGCGATTATCCATTACGGCACCGAAATCAAGCGGGTTGTCGAGGCTCGGATCCGGAACCGCGCGGAGCAGTGCCTTGGTGTAGGGATGCACCGGATTGTGGAACAACTCCTCGCGCGGCGCCAGCTCGACGAGCCGTCCGGCGCACATCACCGCGATCCGGTCCGCGATGTAATCCACCACCGCCAGATTGTGGGAGATGAAGAGATAGGTGAGGTTGAGCTGCTCCTGCAGGTCCTTCAGCAGGTTCAGCACCTGCGCCTGGATCGAGACATCCAGCGCGGAAACCGGCTCGTCGCAGATCAGCATGCGCGGTTTCAGGGCCAGCGCCCGGGCAATGCCGATGCGCTGACGCTGGCCGCCGGAGAAACTGTGCGGATAGCGGTTCAGGTGCCGGGCATCGAGCCCGACCAGTTTCATCAGCTCCGATACCATCTCGCGGCGATAGGCATCGTCGCCGATGCCGTGGATCACCAGCGGCTCACTGACGATATCGAACACCGTCATGCGCGGATTGAGAGAGCTGAACGGGTCCTGGAAAACGAATTGCAACTTCTGGCGGAAATTGGTGAGCCGGTCGCCATCAAGGCCCAGCACATCGATCTCGCCATCCTGGTCCGCATAGGTGACGGCCCCCTGATCCGGCGTCAGAGCCCGCATGATGGTCTTGCTGAGAGTGGTCTTGCCGCAGCCGGATTCCCCGACAAGGCCAAGACACTCACCCGGCCGTACCTCGAAGCTCACATCGTCCAGCGCATAGACCTTCGATTCCTCGCTGGAGAGCCAGGAGCCCTGACGGATGGTGAAGCATTTCGAAAGGCTCTCGACCTTCAGGATCGGCTTCTTGCTGTCGACCGGAGCCTTCGCGGCCTCGGTCGGCGCCAGCAGATGTCCGGTTTCGCTTTTGATGTCACGGATCGGGATCAGTCTTTCGCCCGGCTCCATGTTGAAGCGGGGCACCGCCGCCATCAGGGCCTTCAGGTAGGGGTGTTGCGGATCATTGAACAACTGCTCGCGCGTGCCGCTTTCCATCACCCGGCCGCGATACATGACCACAACATCGTCGGCCATGTTGGCAACGACACCGAGATCGTGGGTGATCATCAGCACCGCCATGCCGAGCTCGGCCTGCAGATCCTTCATCAGCTTCAGGATCTGCGCCTGGATGGTGACGTCGAGGGCGGTGGTCGGCTCGTCGGCGATCAGCAGGGACGGACGGCAGATCAGCGCCATCGAGATCATCGCCCGCTGCCGCAAACCGCCGGACAGCTCGAACGGATATGTGCGCATCGCCCGGACCGGGTCCGGAAAACCGACCATCCGGAGCATATCCTCGGTCAGTTCCTGCGCCTCGCGGCCGGAAACGTCCCGGTGCAGTTCCAGTGCCTCGCGGATCTGGTTACCCACCGTGTGCAGCGGCGAGAGCGAGGTCATCGGTTCCTGGAAAATCAGCGATATCTGGCCGCCACGGATCTGCCGCATCGCCTTGCTGTTGCGATTGAGCCGGGCGATGTCGATGATCGTGCCTTTTTTACGGTCATCCGCGAACAGGATGGAGCCGTTGCGGATCTGGGCAATCGGGGGAAGCAGACCCATGATGGCCTGGCTGACAACACTCTTGCCGGAGCCGGATTCACCAACCAGAGCCACGGTCTTACCGGCACGAACCTGGAAGGACACCCTGTTTACGGCAAGCAGCTCCCCGCCCGACACGTCGAACGCAACCTGCAAGTCCCTGACCCGCAGCAGCGGTGTCAGTTGGTCGTTCATGCCTTTAATCCCCCTGATCCGCCGGCATCCTACTGATCCCTTGCGGCCAGCCCCGTGTTTATCCCTGCGGCCACCAGATTATCCGTTGTCGTCTGGGTTAGTCCAAGACCGTTTTGCCTGGCAGCGGAAGCGGCATGCTCAAGCACGGTCTCAAAACCGTCAAGCGTCGATTCCAGGCTGATTTTCGCGCCATTCCGGTCCTTCAGGACAAGATGCATCCAGCCCGAGTTCTTCTCCTTCTGGGTCGAGTAATAGCGCAGATCCAGCACAGCAAGCTCCGACCATTTGATGGTCTTGCTCAAGGGGCCCTGCGCCTGAATGCCGTCGTCATCGACCTCGTACCTGGTTTGCGCCCGGAGCCAGGTTTTGACGATGAAGCCGGCGAAGACCAGTGCGATCAGCAAAAAGACGATCTGGAAGGTTCCAAGCATCGGCGCAAAGGCGACCGGAAAGGCGGTAACCGCGAACCCAAGGCCGCCGCGCACATAGTCCCCCGTAACCGCGCCTTTCTTGTATCCGTGCAGGCTCATCCCAGATCCTCTACAGGTAAAAAACAGTCATGCGGCGCAATCAGCTCGACGGCCCGATGGGACTTCACCTCCAGCATCAAAGCCTCAAGCGCACGCCAATCCTCGCCCACCATTACCAGATGATGCGTCAAAAGTCCGCTCGGCTCCGCCGGGTCGGCCTGGCCCGTACGGCGCGCTTCAAGATGCGCCGCCAAAGCGGCCGCCACGGCACCCGAACCGACAAATTCACGCGTACCGCGCCAGTCAATGACATCGCTGTGGGTGTTCACACAGCGCAGGCCCGGCACGGCCGAGGATGCCTGCCGCGGGCCGAAGGTCGAAAGCCCCCTGAAACCGCATCCGGGAAGCGCCTCGACCAGATCCGCTGCAATACGATTCCAGGGCGGCACAAAACAGGGAAGCAGAAGCTCCGGAAATGCGTCGCGCAAGGCGCTCAGGGCCGCGCGCGCATCCCCGCATTTGTCATCCAGCGCGCGGGAGGCCGGGAATTCGCACTTCTTTTCACCGTCCGCCGCATGGTTCCGGTGAGCAAATCCATGCACCAGAAGTTCCGTGCCGGCCCCCGCAAGACGCGCCGCCAGCCCGCCCATGTCAGCGCCTTCCGGCACAACTGCCAGCCCCGGAACCCATTCCGTCGCCTCCGCCATGGCAAGCAACGGCTCCAATGCCGGGGTCGGGCGCTGCAGGTCATCGTCCCGCCACCAGATCGTGGCGGTCAGCCCCTCCGCATCCCAGCGATCAAGCTCCCGCAGGAGAGTGCCGGTCCCGGTCACGCCGGCTCCAGCAACTGGCTGAGAATGCGCGCCGTTCCGGCAGCGCCATCAAGATCAATGCCCGAAACACCCACCTCACGGCCCGCCACCGCCTGCTGCATCGCCTGCGCAAGCGCGTCATGGGTCAGGGCATCTTCCGGCACCACGGCAAGACGTCCGCGCTTCGCCAGCAGATCCGCGCGGACCCGCTGCTCGGTCTCGACGCCGCCCTCATAGGGGATCACCACGGACGCCGTCCCGGCCGTCAGCACTTCGGCCAGCGTATTGTAGCCGGCTTGAGAAATAGAAAGGAACGCTCTCGAAATGATCGCAGCCAGATCGGGCCGGCTGCGCTCGACGATCACTCCCGGTCCGGCCAGCGTTTCAATCTCGCGTGCTGCCTCGTCCGGCATGTGCGGCCCGGTAACAAAGCGCCATGTCCGGTCGGCAAAGGGAAGAGCGGGGCGAAGCTGTGCCACCGCACGCATGATATCCCCGCCAACGGCCCCGCCACCGGCCGAGACCACGATCTCTCCCGTGCCGTCACCGGCTTCATTGCCCACTATATCGATCGGGTTCAGCACATAGCCGGTATAGCGGACCGGAGGCGTCAATTCGTCATACATCGGGAAGGTATCGGCGAGGCTGATGACCGCTTCATCGCCATGCACCAGCACCATGTCGTAGTACCGGTCGACGGTTTCGACGATCTCCCGGTTCCGGTCCGGGCGCGGCTTGGTGACCAGAATATCCCGCATCGAAGAGACGATTTTCGGCTGCCAGTCCGCCGCCTTGGCCCGGTCGAGCAACGGCAGCAATTCGAAGCGCATCTGCCGCCGCCCGAAGGGAAACAGCTCCGTGAAGACGATGTCGGGGCGGATTTCCTCGAACAGGGCGAGCAATGTGTCGCGCCGGGCAGCGCGCCATGCATCGTCGATTTCCCGGCCGTTCTCATCCGCCAGAACCTTGAACAGACTGTCCACGGCACGCACGGGCGGCAGCTGATGCAGGATCGCACCGCCAATATCCAGATGCGGAACCGGCATGCCGCCGGAGACGAAATGCACCTCGAAACCATCGGCGACCGCCGCCTGCGCGACTGCGGCCGCACGGCGCAGGTGGCCAATGCCCAGGAGGTTCTGGACATAGAGAAAAAGTGTCTTGGGCCGGGTATCCGTCATGACAGCAGGCTCACATTCATTGCATCCGGACGGATCTCCCCGTCCGGGTCGAGACGGACCATATGCATGGCCGACCAGTCAAGCCGGACCGGCGGCTTTCCCATCATGTCCCAGCCCCAGGCGAGGGCCAGCGCGGCGCGGATCACCCCCTTGTGGGTGACGGCGAGGCAGCAATCCGGCACCGGCTGCCGGGCCTGAAGCTGTTTGAAGAACGCCTGCAGCCGGAGCTGCACATCGCGCGGAGATTCGCCGCCCGGAGGCCGGAAATCCAGGCCCCGGTCCTCGTTCTCTTTCATTTCGGATCCGAGTTGATTCCTGAGCTCGGCAAGCCGCCGGCCCTCCCAATCCCCCCAGTGCATCTCCGTCAGAAGTGGCTCCTCTTCCAGGGATACGCATCCCGCCAGTGAGGCTGTCTCCCGGGCACGCTGAAGCGGTGAGATCAGGGCCGGTGCCAGCCGGAACGCCTCCGGAAGCCGGTAGCGGGCTACCTGTGCCCGGCCTTCTGCGGAAAGCGGGGTATCGGTCCGGCCCTGCAGCCGTTTTTCGGCATTCCACACAGTCGGCCCATGCCGCAGGAACCCGATCAGCATGGCAAGGCTTCCAGCGCGGCACTCAGCTGCACCGAGACGCTTTCGAGACTATGGTTTCGATTGGCCTGCTCCCGGCCCGCCGCACCAAATGTGTGCGCAAGATCCATATCGAGAAGCAGCCGATCGAGGTTCGCGGCAAATGCGGCACTGTCACCTTCGGCGGAAAGCAGGCCCGTTACGCCATCACTGACGATATCCGGCACCCCGCCGACATCGCCCGCCACCACCGGAAGTCCGCTGGCCTGGGCCTCCAGCAGTGCCATGCCGTAGGCTTCGTTGATCGCGGGCCAGACGAAGATATCCACCGCCTGATAGAGAGCCTGGAGCTGCGCAGCATCTACCGCCCCAAGCAGATGAACGCGGTCCCGATGCGGCGCGAAACAGGCCTCGACCTCCGGCCGGCCGTCTCCATCACCGGCAATGACCAGCGCCCACGGCCGCTCCGGCGGGATCCGCGACAGCGCATCGGCAAGCACTTTGTAGGACTGGATTTTCACCCCCGGCCGCATCATGCCGACGGCAAGCAGCAGCGGGACATCCGCCGCGATCCCGCGCTGCGATCGCAACGCCGTTCCGGCGCCAGAATCCTCCGGATAGGGCAGGCCATCGAGGAACGGCCTGATCTCAAGATACCGGCCGGCCGGCCCCAGGCACGGCGCCACACAGTCTTTGTCCCGGCTGTTGAAGCCGATGGCGAGCGCGGCCTGACCGAGCGCTTCCAGAACCCTCTGGTGTGAATCCGCCCACGGTCCCGCCGCCCGTTTCGGGGCATTCGACGCCTCGGCGACCACATAGGGAATGCCAAGCCGGGCCGCGATCCCGGGCCCGATCAGGTCGGGGGCCTTGTAATAAAGGTGATAGGTGAACCAGAGGTCCGGCGGCACAATCTTTCCGGACTCGCAACATTTCACGAACCGGTCCACATAACGCGAGCCCAACCGGACGAGCCGGGCCTGGCGGTCCGCATCGCCCTTGCCGTCCCGGCTGCGCAGGCGAGAGGCGAGGAACACGTCATGTCCACCGGAACGGAGAGCGGCCATAAGCAAACGCGCCATGCGCCGGTCTCCGGAGGGTGTCGGCGCATCCGGGGATTTCAGCGGCGCGTGGAAAGCGATCCTCACGCTGCTTCGTCCGTTCCCGTGGCAGCCCCCGCAGCAAGCCCAAGCAACGCCGCCAGCGTTCCTATCGCCGTCAGATGATCAAACCGGCTGCGGACCCTGGCCTCCCCGGCCGCCCCATACCGCGCCCTGAGAGCCGGCTTCCGGATCAGTTCCTCCACCGCCTTCGCCAGAGCCGCAATATCGTCCGGCGGAACAAGGGCGCCGGTGACACCGTCTTCCATCAGCTCCGGGATGGCGGACACATCCGTGGCAAGGCAGCAAAGCCCCTGACTCTGCGCCTCCATCAACACATTCGGCAGCCCGTCCCGATCCCCGTCTTCGGCAATCCGGCTCGGCAGGATGAAGAGATCGGAGTTGCGATAGGCCTCAAGCACCTCACTCTGCGCCGCCGCCCCCCGCCAGGTGATACGCCCGGAAAGCCCCAGACCCTCCGCCTGACCCTTCAGCGCCTTCAGCTCCTTGCCGCCACCGATATGCGTCCAGTGCCAGGATAATTCTTCCGGAAGCCGGGCGAGCGCATCCAGAAGCTGGTCGAACCCTTTTTTCGGGACCGCGCGGCCGACCGAAAGCAGACGCACAGGTTCACCGGCGCCGTCACGCTCCACAACAGTCTCGCCACCAGGCGCGAAACTGGAGAGATCGAGACCGTGATAGACCAGTCTGGTTTTGCCGGGCGCGAGGGAATCCAGATGCTCAAAGCCATAGCGGGTGCAGGTCACGGCCCAGGCCGCATCGGCCAGCTTTTCGCGCTTCTCCCACTCCGGCGAGAGCCAGATATCCTTGGCATGCGCCGAGGCGGACCAGCTCCGCCCGCTCATCAGTGCCGCATAGCGGGCGACCGAGGACGGCGTGTGCAGGAAATGCGCATAGATATGGCGAAACTTCGGATCA
The DNA here is from genome assembly GCF_963974195.1 of uncultured Nisaea sp. Classification (NCBI taxonomy): domain Bacteria; kingdom Pseudomonadati; phylum Pseudomonadota; class Alphaproteobacteria; order Rhodospirillales; family Thalassobaculaceae; genus Nisaea; species uncultured Nisaea sp. The sequence goes on along the minus strand of NZ_CAXBDC010000057.1, from coordinate 15,228 downwards.
AGCTCGGTTGCCAGCACCAGTGCCTGGCCGAAGCGGCGTCCCCGGTTCGGGGTAAAATCACGCTTCAGGTCCTTCAGCCAGAGACGGAAAGTTGCGCCATAGCCGGGCATCCGGCGGGCCTTCCACCAGGCTTTCAGAACCCGGAAAGGCTCCTGATAGAGATATTCCGGCAGATAATTGACCCCGGCCGTGATCTTGCCATGCACCGGGTGGCTGGCCGTGTCCGTCGGATGGCGCAGGGAAATGATGGTGTAATCGAGCCCGAGGCGCTGCAGCTCGAGAATTTCCTGCGCGATGAAGGTTTCCGAAAGACGCGGATAGCCTTTCAGAACGATGGCCGTCGGAACGCTCGTCTGTGATCTTACCATAACCTGCTGAACCAATGTGACGCCTGTCCGCGAGCCGGACGCTGGCTCAGGCTTCCCGTCGGAGCACGGCGACCTTGGCGGTGGGGCCCTGCCCATACAACCAGTTCTGTGCCAGCCGGTTGACCTCTTCAAGCCCGTCCAGCAAACCGGATTCCATCGTCTCCGACGGAGTCGGCTGACTGGGCAGGCGCCGCAGCGCCTCCGACATGACATCCGGGTCACGCTCGCCGTCATCCACGAGCATGGCGGTGATCCCCAGCTCTTCGGCCCGGGCGGCGCGGATATACTGCTCCATGCGCGGCTCCGTCCGGGGCACGATCAGCGCCCGCTTGTCGAAGGACAGTATCTCGCAGAAAGTGTTGTAACCACCCATGGCGACAATACCCGCCGCGCGCGCCATCAGGCTCTCGATGCGTGAGTCGAAAGTGATGACATCGACCCGGTCGAGCTCGGCGGCCCGCTCCATGAAGTCATTCTGCAACTCCGCCGGCATGAACGGTCCAAGCACGAGAAGGGCGCGGTACGGAAGATCCGCATCCGCTTCGTAAGCCTTGAGAACCCAGTCCATCAACCCGTCGCCATCGCCACCGCCACCGGCCGTGACAAGAATGAACGGGTCTTCAAGATCCGTCGTCATGATCGGGTGCACGTGACTTGGCACCTTGCGTTTCAGATAGCCCGTATAGGACGTCTTGGCCTGCACGGAGTCCGGCATCGGCATTCCGGAATACGGATCGCAGACAGACTGCAGGCCATAGACCCAGATGTCGTCATAGACATCGCGCAGGGCTTCGACCGCGTTCTTGCGCTCCCACTCCGGCAGCAGCTTTTCCGGCTCGTCCATGACGTCACGCAGGCCAAGCACCAGCGGTGTTCCGCGCTCCTTCAGCATCTCCAGGGTCGGCCGGACCTCGCCGCGCAGCCCCCAGGGCTCCTTGTCGACGATGAAGAGATCCGGGTCGAACGCATCCGCCGTATGCTTGATGATCGAGGAGCGCAGATTCAGCGTATCCTCGATATCCAGATGCAGATTGAGCGAGGTGTAATCGCCGTTGCGCAGCTTGATCACGCCCGGAATGCGGACGAAATCGACGCGCGTGCGAAAATCGAAACTGCCTATGATCGGCGACCCGGACAGAATCAGCACGGACAGGTCGGACTGCCGTTCCACCAAAGAGTGCGCAATTGCCCGGCAACGCCGGAGGTGACCCAGCCCCATTGTATCGTGGCTGTACATCAGCACACGTTTCGGGCCGCGTTTGTTGCTAACAGCGTACGTCAAACGCTCATCCACTCACACATCGGCCTTGAAAGCTGAAGGCCCCGCTGAACCGCGGGTTTGATCCCCACGCATATCCCCATTTTTTTATCACTATGCCACAGTGTTACTTGTGGCAAAACCAGTTTGGACTAACCCGCATTTACGTTATGACACTGTTCGGTTACTGTTTTGCGCACAAACGATTTTTGCCGACATCGCCAACCTGCATAGGCTGACGGACCGCATGGAACCTACGATTTTCCGGTTCATCCTCCGGCACAGCAAGAAAGAACAGATCTTCCTTCTTGTACTGACCGGACTCTCTTTCCCTTTTCTCTATTATTCTCTCGACCTTCCGAAAACCATCATCAACCAGGCCATCGGCGGAAAAGACTTTCCCCGCGACCTGTTCGGGTATCAGCTCGACCAAATCCCGTACCTGCTGCTGCTGAGCGTGATCTTCCTCGCCCTCGTCTGCGTCAATGGGGGCTTCAAATACTATATCAACGTCTTTCGCGGGCAGCTTGGCGAGCGCATGCTGCGGCGTCTGCGCTATGACCTTTATGCCCGGGTCCTGCGCTTCCCGCTGCCGCATTTCAAAAAAGTCAGCCAGGGCGAAGTGATTCCGATGATCACCGCCGAGGTCGAGCCGCTTGGCGGCTTCATCGGCGATGCGGTCTCCCTGCCGGCTTTTCAGGGCGGCACGCTGCTGACCATTCTGGTCTTCATGTTCGTGCAGGATCCGATCCTCGGCACCGCCGCAATCGCGCTCTATCCGGTCCAGGGCTACATCATTCCGAAGCTGCAGCGCCGGGTGAACGAGCTTGGCAAGGAGCGGGTAAAGGCTGTCCGCAAACTGTCGGATCGGATTGGCGAGAGCATTTCCGGCGTTCAGGAGATCCACGCCAACAATACGGCGCGCTTCGCACTCGCCAACTTCACGGCCCGTCTGGGCGAGATCTACACGATCCGCTACGAGATCTATCGGCGGAAATTCTTCATCAAGTTCCTGAATAACTTCATCGCCCAGCTGACCCCATTCTTCTTCTATTCGATCGGCGGCGTGCTGGTGATCAAGGGGGATCTCACCTTCGGGGCTCTGGTTGCCATTCTGGCCGCCTACAAGGATCTGTCCGCGCCCTGGAAGGAATTGCTGAGCTACTACCAGCGCAAGGAAGATTCCCGGATCAAGTACGATCAGGTGATCGAGCAGTTCGACACGGCGGGCAGCCTGACCGAAGCCCAGCAGCTGGAGGAGCCGGAAGAGCCGGTTTCGCTGGCTGGACCGGTGGCGCTGCGCAATCTCGGCCTGATGGATGACGATGGCGAAGTCCTGCTGGAAAACGTCACCTTCGAGATCAAGCAGGGCGAAAAAGTCGCGATTGCGGGTCCCGGCGGCGGCGGCAAGGATCTCCTGGCAATGGTGGCGGCGCGCCTGCTGTTACCGACATCCGGCAGCATCACCATGAACGGGATCGACATCGCGGGCTTGCCGGAGGCCGTCACGGGACGGCGGATCGGCTATGTCGGGCCAAGCGCTTTCGTATTCTCCAGCACGATCCGCGAGAATATGCTGCTGGGCGCCCGTCATGTTCCGCACGGCGATCCGGACCCCGAGTGCTATCCGGATTCCCCCGGCCAGCGCGAAGCCGCGGAAGCATCCGGAAACTCGCTCGACCCGATTTCAGCCAACTGGGTCGACTACCAGGCGGTTGGCGTCGAGGAAGACCGCCTGAATGCGCGCCTCGCCGACCTGCTGCGCGTGGTCGGCCTTGAAGACGAGGTCTATGCTTTCGGGCTGCGCGGCTCCCTTGATCTGGCCAGTCGCGACGAAACCGGACAGCGCATCCTCGGAGCCCGGGCAAAGCTCCGTTCCCGTCTCGGGGAACTGGATCTCGACACTCTGGTCGAGCCGTTCGATGCGGAGAAGTTCAACACCAATGCAAGCGTGGCCGAGAACCTGCTGTTCGGCACGCCGGTCGGTGAGCAGTTCAAACTCGACCGCCTCGCCAGCGATCCCTATGTCCGCTCTGTTCTCGACCAGGTTGGCCTGACCGAGGATTTTGTCCGGATCGGCCGCGACGTGGCGGCAACGATGGTCGAGCTGTTCAAGGATCTGCCGCCCGATCATGAATTCTTCGCGCAATATGCCTTCATCTCGGCCGACGAGCTGCCGGATTATCAGACACTGGTGCAGCGGGCCGACAGGGTTGGCCTGGATGAAATGGGACCGGAGGACCGGAACCGTTTCCTCGATCTGCCGTTCAAGCTGATCCCGGCCCGGCACCGCCTCGGCATGATCGAGGAGGATCTGAAAGACCGGATCCTCGAAGCCCGCAAGGCTTTCCGCGAAGGGTTGCCGGAAGATCAGCGGTCCGCGCTGGAGTTCTTCTCGGTCGATCAGTTCAATCTTGCCGCCTCGGTGCAGGACAATATCCTGTTCGGCAAGATCGCCTACGGACAGGCCGACGCCGGTAACCGGGTCGGCTCGGTGCTGGCGGAAGTCATCGAGTCCGAGGGGCTGCGCGATACGGTTATCGAGATCGGCCTGGGAGCGGAGGCGGGTATCGCCGGCTCCCGCCTCACCACACCGCAGCGGCAAAAGGTCGCGATTGCCCGCATGTTACTCCGCCGGCCGGATATCCTGATCCTGAACGAGGCGGTTTCGACCCTCGATTCCGGGGTCCAGGCGCCAACCGTGGCCCGCATCCTGAAGGAGGCCGGCGACCGGACGGTTATTCTCATTGCCCAGCGCGCCCGCTTGGCGCAACCGTTCGATCGTGTTCTGGTAATGCGCGGCGGCCGGGTGATCGAAGACGGCACATTTGATACTCTCGACAAGGAAGGGACCGTGTTCCGGGGATTACTCGATGAGGAATAATCCGGAACCGGTAAGACAAAGGGTCCACCCATGAGTCTGAATGAAGAAGTCGAGCTCCTGAAGAACATCCCGCTCTTCGCCAAGATCGAGCCATCGAAGCTGAAACTTCTCGCCTTCACCTCCGAGCGCCTGGTCTATGCGGACGGGCAGGTGCTGTTCAATCAGGGGGATTCCGGCGATGCCGCCTATATCATCATCGGCGGTACCGCCTCGGTGCTGATCAAGACGGAGAACGGCATGGTCGAGGTGGCCCAGCTCAGCAAGGGCGACGTGGTCGGCGAGATCGCCATTCTGTGCGATGTGCCGCGCACGGCGACCGTACAGGCCAAGGAATCCCTGACCACCCTGAAGATCAACAAGGAAGCGTTCTTCCGCCTCGTCACCGATTTCCCGCTGATCGCGGTCGAGATCATGCGTGAGCTGGCGGCCCGCCTGGAGCAGACCAATGTCCAGCTCCGCGCCGCACTTTCCGACAACGGAAACTAGCAGCAGCCCGTGAGCCGTCTCGACAGTGCCATCCGCCGCTTGCAGGCGCAGAAGCTGAGTCTCGAATGGGCCGTCTCGGCCATCGAAAATCATTCCGGAAATGCAATAGAACTCGGTCTCGGCAATGGCCGGACCTTCGACCATCTGCGCTCCCTGATGCCGGAGCGCCCCTTCTATGTGTTCGACCGGCAAATCGCCGCGCATCCGGACTGCATCCCGGCGGATGACCGGATTTTCCTCGGCGATTTCCGCGAAACGCTGGTCACGGCACGGCAGGCGCTCGGCCAGACCGTGCTGCTGGCCCATCTCGATATCGGCACCGGCGAAAAGGCGGCGAGCATCGCATTGGCGGCGCAAATCGCGCCTCTGGTGGATGCGTTGCTGGCCGACGGCGCTGTGGTTGTCAGCGACCAGCCGGTAACGTTGCCGCGCTGGACAGCCGCCGATCTGCCGGAAGAGATCAAGCCCGGCCGTATCCACCTCTACCGGATCGGTTAGCCCCGGCGGGTTGAACCGGGTCGCAACAAGACGCATGTCACAGCCAGAAAAGCGCCATTTACGCGAGGAAGAGCGTTGGATTCACTGACCCAGATCGTGCTCGGCGCGGCCGTCTCCGTTGCCGTCTCCGGGCGCCGCATCGGCCCCCGCAAGGCTGCCCTGCTGGGCGCGGGCCTCGGCACCCTGCCCGATCTCGACGTGCTGGTGCGCCATGGCGATGCGGTAAGCGATTTCATCCTGCATCGAAGCTGGAGCCACTCCCTGCTGGTGCATGCCGCGCTCACACCGCTGATCGCCGAAGGCCTGATGCGGGTTTTCAGCGGTCTTCGGGAGCACCGCGTCACGGCCTATCTGACCGTGTTCCTCTGCCTCGCCACCCACGCGCTGCTCGATGCCATGACGGTCTATGGCACCCAGCTGCTATGGCCGCTGACGAATACGCCCTACGGCACCGGGTCCATCTTTATCATCGATCCGCTCTATACCCTGCCGCTGGCCGTCGCCACCGTCTGGGCGCTGCTGCGGCGGGACTGGTCGGCGAAGATCGGGCGGGTGACGGCGGTGGCCCTCGCGCTTTCCACTCTCTATCTCGGCTGGTCCCTGGTGGCGCAGCAGATTGCCGACGGAAAGGCCCGGGATGTTCTCGCAAATGCCGGGATCAGGGCCGAGAAGGTATTGGCCACGCCGATGCCCTTCAACACCCTGTTCTGGCGCACCATCGCGATCGATGGCAGCCATTACTACAATGTCTATCAACCGCTTCTTGCCGGCCTGGACGCGGCCCGCATCCATGCCCACCCGCGCCTCGCCGACGGTGCTCCCTGTCTGGATACGATCCCCAGCGCTGCCGCCGTCGCGGCTTTCTCGAAGGGCTATTACCGTGTCTTCAGGGACGAGAACGGACTCCGGATCGCCGATCTCAGAATGGGTGTGACGCCGAGTTTCGTCTTCGATTTCCGGATCGCATCGCCGGATGGCGACACCTGGAAAGCCATCCTGCCGGAGCGGGTGATAAACGCCCGCTCAGCACCCGGCGATATAGGCTGGCTGCTTGATGGCATGTTCGGGGGAAACACTGTGCGCCCGTCGGAAGCGGCCAACCTTTTCGATCCGGCGGCGCCGTTAATTGCCGCTCTGCCGGAGACGCCTGCCTGCGGGTGAGTTCACTGTTTTCCCGGACTTGATCCGGGACCTTGAGGCCATAACGCTCCTTCGACAGGTCCCGGATCAAGTCCGGGAAAACGGAAGGGCTTTAATCCAGATCGACGATCACCGGCGCATGGTCGGACGGCTTTTCGCCGCCGCGCATCGCTTTCACCACGGCCGCAGATTTCAGCCGGTTTTTCAGCGGTTCCGTCACCCAGACATGATCAAGCCGGCGGCCCTTGTCGGCCAGCTCCCAGTTCTTCGACCGGTAGCTCCACCAGGAATAGAGCTTTTCCGTTTCGGGAACGAAATGGCGAACTGCATCAACCCAGCCGAGTCCGGCCTGCAGCTTGCCCAGCTCCTCGACCTCGATCGGGGTGTGGCTGACCACTTTCAGCAGCTGCTTGTGGGACCAGACATCATGCTCCAGCGGCGCGATGTTAAGATCCCCGACCAGCACCATGGGATCACTGCCCTTGCGCTCGGCCCCGAACCAGCTCTGCATCTCGGCCAGAAAGTCGAGCTTGTGGGCGAACTTGTCGTTTATCGCCGGATCCGGCTCGTCACCGCCCGCCGGTACATAGAAATTATGCACTTCCGGCCCGCCGTCGAGACGAACCGCGAGGTGGCGGCAATCCATCTTGCCGCACCAGTCGCGCTGGCCCTCGTCCGTGAAGGGCACCCGGGAGACAACGGCGACGCCGTTATAGCTCTTCATCCCCCGGATCGCCTGATGGACATATCCCGCGTCTTTCAGCGCCTCTGCCGGGAAGGTCTTGTCCTCGGTCTTGGTTTCTTGCAGGCAGAGCACGTCGGGTGCCTGTTCTTGCAGGAAACGCAGCACCGTCGGCAGGCGCAGGCGCACGGAATTGATGTTCCAGGTGGCAATCCGCATCACTCTGTCTTTCGGTTCGGGGAGTTGAGGGTTATTCGGCTGCGGTGGCGAGACCGAGACGGGCGTTGAGATGGGCCCGGCAGGCATCGCCGAAAGCCTCGAAGATTTTCTTGTTCAGCCCCTCGATCGGAACCGGCCATTCCGGGTGCCACTGCACGCCGAGCACGAATGCCTTGGCGCCGGGCACGCTGATCGCCTCGACGATACCGTCCGGCGCGACCGCCTCCACAACCACGCCGTCGCCCGGCTGATCAATGCCCTGGGCATGCAGCGAGTTGACCAGCGCGGTATCGGTCCCGGCAATGCGGGCAAGCTTGCCGCCTTCGGTTATGCGGATTTCATGGGCCGGGCGGTATTTGCGCGTGTACGCGACATCCCGGCGCATGCGGTGATCGAACCGGTCTTCCATGTCAAAGATGCGCTGATGCAGGGTGCCGCCGAGGGCGACATTCATTTCCTGGATCCCCCGGCAGATCCCGAGCACCGGAACGCCCGCCTCGATCGCCTTGCGGATCAGCGGCAGGGTAACGCCGTCGCGGCGCGGGTCGTGCTCGGTACCCTCGACGCTGTCGGGGCCATTGAAGTTATGCGGCTCTACATTGGAAGGGCTGCCGGTCAGCAGCAATCCGTCGAGATGGGCCACCAGACTGTCCAGATCCAGCGCGCCCGCTTCCAGCGCCGGAATGATCATCGGCAGGCCGCCAACCGGGGTCGGCACGCAGCTCACGTATTTTTCGGAGACCTTCTGCGTCGAATGGTCCTCGCTCTGCAGATGACAGGCAGTGACACCGATCAGGGGCAGGTTCGGAACGGACAGCATCTAAGGCTCCTCGGCTCATGACTGGTAACGCCCGGATCTCCGGGCTGTGAGGGCGCGCAACTGGCGGCGCCGGAATTCGCCTGCCATATTCGCTCCATGAACGACACCACGCAACAGCTAGTGCAGCATAAGGGCGTGTTGATCCTTGCATGGATTGCCGTGCTCTTCGCCGCCGAACGATGGCTCCCCGCCGCACCGCGCCAGGGCGGCTGGGCTCGTGTGATCCGCAATGCCGTGCTCTGGCTCATGAACAGCGCCCTCTCGCCATTGATCGTGATCCCGGTCTCGCTCTGGGCCGCCAACCATGCGCTCGGCTGGCGCCCCGACTGGCTCACCGGCGGGCCGGGCCTGATCGCGGATGTGCTCGTACTCGATATGCTGATTTACTGGTGGCACCGGCTGAACCACGAAATCCCGTTCCTGTGGCGCTTTCACGAGGTTCACCATCTGGACGAATTCCTCGATGTCAGCTCCGCCGTGCGCTTTCATTTCGGCGAGGTGCTGCTGAGTGCCGGTGCCCGCGCCGCGATCATCATCCTGCTCGGCATCCCCTTCACCTCGGTCATCGTCTTCGAGACGCTGGTGATTCTGTCCGCCCTGTTCCACCACTCGAATCTGAAGCTTGGGGAAAAACTCGAAGCCGCGCTCGCCCGCATCATCGTCACCCCGTCGATCCACTGGGTGCATCACCACGCGATCCGGGCGGATACGGATTCGAATTATGCGACGATTTTCAGCTGGTGGGATCTTGTGTTCCGCTCACGCAGCGCGACGGCGAGGACGGCGGAAATGAAGATCGGGGTGGAAGGGCGGAGCGATGAGGAGGCTGTCCCGCTGATTGTTCTGCCGTTCAGAAACAACCGCTGAGATCACCGCCTATTTGTCGACGAAGGTATCGCCTTCGAAATCCTGCGGCTTGAACAGATCGTCTTTCAGGGTCATCCCGCGCCGGGTTTCCAGCAGCGCCACCTTCACTTCGACACCCTGGGCGTCGGTGATGGTCCATTGCCGCAGGGCAAGCGGCGCGTCGGAAAACACCATCTGCACCATGCCTGCCTCGGGATCGTCCCGCATCCGCATCAGCAGACGGATCACGCCGGGATTGCGGACCACGTCCAGAACCTCAAGACCGGTCTTGAAGTCCACCGGGTCCTCGACCAGTACCGAGAGCGGCGTGCTGCCGAGCGGAACATGCGTGGTCTGTTCCAGCTCATTGTCCTGAAACACCAGCCAGGTGCCGTCGGAGACCAGCAGGATGGGGGACGGCGCGTCGTACTCGAACCGCATCAGGCCCGGCCGCTTCAGGGAGAGAATGCCCTGCGCCGTGGCGCCCGTGCTGGCGACCTGCAGGAAGCGCGCCTGCAAGGTGGTGATGCCGTTGAAATAGGCCTCGATTTTTTTCAGGTCGGCCTTGTCTTCCGCGCTGAGCGGGGCGGCGTGCGACGGCTGCGAAACCAAAAGCGAAACCGCCAGAGCGGCAAGGACAAGAAACTTTTTCATGTGATCTGAAATGGCAGGCACCCGCCCGGCTTGCAAGCGGCAATTCCAAGGCAGAGTGCACCCACGACCGTTATCCCGGCCAACGAGCCGGGACCTTTACGATCATAAGGCTGAGTGTTGTCTGCAAAAGACCCCGGATCGGAGTCCGGGAAACCGCTTTTTGGGGAGCGGCGGATAGGCGCTCCCTATTCTTCCTCGTTCGGGTTCCGCACCAGCACTTCACGCTTGCCGACATGGTTCGCCTGGCTGACCACGCCTTCGCTTTCCATCCGCTCGATCAGGGTCGCGGCGCGGTTATAGCCGATCTTCAGGTGGCGCTGGATGAAGCTGGTGGAGGCCCGGCGTTCGCGGGCGACGATGGCGATGGCCTGGTCGTAGAGCGCGTCGCCGCTATCCGTGTTGCCGCCGGAGAGGCCGGAGAGATCGCCGAAGCCGCCGTCTCCGCCGCCCTCGCCGTCATCCTCGGTGACATTGTCGTTATATTCCGGCTCGCCCTGGGCGCGGAGGTGGCGGACCACATCCTCGACCTCCTCGTCGCTGACAAACGGGCCGTGCACACGGGTCACACGGCCGCCGCCAGCCATGTAGAGCATGTCGCCCTGGCCGAGGAGCTGTTCGGCGCCCTGCTCGCCCAGAATGGTCCGGCTGTCGATCTTGGAGGTGACCTGGAAGCTGATCCGGGTCGGGAAGTTGGCCTTGATGGTACCGGTGATGACGTCGACCGACGGACGCTGGGTTGCCATGATCACATGGATACCGGCGGCACGGGCCATCTGCGCCAGGCGCTGCACGGCACCCTCGATATCCTTGCCGGCGACCAGCATCAGGTCCGCGACCTCGTCGATCACCACGACGATATAGGGCAGCGCCGTCAGGTCGAGGGGTTCTTCCTCGAACACCGGCTTGCCCGTTTCGCTATCGAAACCAGTCTGCACCCGGCGCTTCAGCACCTCGCCCTTCTTGCGGGCTTCGGCGAGACGGGCGTTGTAGCCGTCGATATTGCGCACGCCGAGCTTGGACATGGCACGATAGCGGCTTTCCATCTCCCGCACGGTCCATTTCAGCGCCACCACCGCCTTGTTCGGATCGGTGACGACCGGCGAGAGCAGGTGCGGGATGCCGTCATAGATGGAGAGTTCCAGCATCTTCGGATCGATCATGATCATCCGGCAGCTTTCCGGCGAATGCCGGTACAGCAGGGACAGGATCATGGTGTTCACCGCGACCGACTTACCGGAGCCGGTGGTCCCGGCGATCAGCAGGTGCGGCATGCGGGCAAGATCGACCACGACGGGCGTGCCGCCGATATCCTTGCCGAGCGCGATGCCGAGCTTGGCACCGGAGCGCTCATAGGGATCGGATTCGAGGATTTCGCGCAGATAAACCGTGTCCCGGCGCGCGTTCGGCAGCTCGATGCCGATCACGTTGCGGCCCGGCACCACGGCAACACGGACGGACACCGCGCTCATGGAACGGGCGATATCGTCCGAAAGGCCGATGACGCGGGAGGATTTGGTGCCCGGCGCGGGCTCCAGCTCATAGAGCGTCACCACCGGACCATGCCGGATCTTGCCGATCTCCCCCTTCACGCCAAAATCGGCGAGGACGGATTCAAGCATCCTGGCATTTTCGTGCAGTGCCTGGGGTGGCGGTCCGGCCACGCCTTCGGCCGCCTCGGTCAGCAGCTCCATTGCCGGCAGTTCATAATCTCCCGCATTGCCGAGATCGAAACTCTTCTGCTCCACCTTCGCGGGCTTTGCCGGTTTCGCCTTGCGCAGCGCCGGAGCGGCATCGGGTTCGGCCTTCAGCACCGGGGTCGAGGATTCAACTTCCGGCACGCGCTTCGGTTTCGACGAAAGGCGCGGGCTTTCATCCAGCGCCTTGCCGGACAGGGACGGCTCCTTCCGGCCAACGGAGTCGAAGCCCTTGCGGGCGAGGCTCGCCGTGGCTTCAAGACCGCTCCCCAGAGCCCGGCCGCCAAGGGCACCGCCCTTTGCTCCAAGCGCGGCCGCCGTGCCGACACCACGGCCCGCGCCGCGCGCCAGGGACAGCCACTCGCCCCAGGAGGCCCCGAAGGTCCAGAGCAGCAGGCAAACCGCCGTGACACCCGATACGAGGCCGATCCAGGCAGCATCAAACGCCGACAACAGGCCGAGCGCGGAAATCTTGGTCAGAGCGAGCGTCCCGATGGCCCCGCCGAGCCCGGCCCGAAGCGGCCAGCTTTCCGGCACCGGCAGCACGGCAAGCGCCAGGCACCCGGCAATCAGGGCGAACGGCAGAAGGGCAATGCGCAAGGCCACGCGCGCCAGCGGACGATGGGTCATCACGCGCCAGCCCCAGATGGCGAAAAGCAACACCGGAACCGCGCTTACCAGACCGATGGTCTGCACCATGACATCGGCGACCAGAGCGCCGACCGGGCCAAGCAGGTTCGCGGCATTGCCAGAGCCGGCGGCGTTCAGGGACGGATCGCCCGGCATATAGCTCAGCAGCAGCGCGGCCCCGAGACCGGCGGCCAGGATCAGCGCCAGACCGGAAAGCTCGGCGGCACGGCGGCGCAGGTAAAGGCGGGCACTTTCGGGCAGAAATCCTCCCCCCGCGGACCCGTTACCAGCAGTTTTCGTCGATGCGCTCATGGCTTTGCTTCTCCCCCGTACCACCGGCCGCCTCAAAAATAAGGCGCAATCCGGCGCAGGCCTTCCTCAGTCGTCTCCGCATCATAGACAAGGGCGATACGCACATAGGGGTCGCCCGGATTGACCCCGTCGGCATCTTCACGCGCCATCAGCCCCACCGGCACGATCTTCACCGCCTGCTCGCGCCAGATCTGTTTTGTAAGAGCTTCCGCATCGTCGGCCGGCATGCAGACAAAGAACCCGGCCTCCGCCTCGTGATAGCCCTTCCTGTTGCCCAGAACCTGCGTGGCGATGCGCCAATTCTCCGCGTAATGCGCCCGGTTGGCCTCGACATGGGCCTCGTCTTTCCAGAGCGCGGTGGCGGCATGCTGGATCGGCAACGGTGTCGAGGCGCTTCCGAACATGATGTATTCGCCATACCGGCGGATCAGCTCCGGATCCCCCGCCATGAAGCCCGAACGCAGCCCCGGCCCGCTTGAGCGTTTCGATAACGAATGCAGAACCACAATGTTCCGCAGACTGTCGCCAAGCGCCGCCGCCGCCTGCAGCCCGCCCGCCGGCGGGGTGCCGCGATAGATCTCCGCATAGCATTCGTCCACCGCCAGCATGAAATCATATTCGCGGGCCAGTTCGATCGCCCGTTTCAGGTAATCGAGCGAGGCAACACGGCCCTGCGGGTTTGTCGGCGTGCAAAGAAAGCAGAGCGCCGTCCGTTCCAGGATCTCCGGCGCAATATCATCCAGCTTCGGCAGGAAATCATTTTCCGGCGTGGCGTTCATGTAGACCGGCTCGGCACGGCCGACCATGGCCGCTCCGCGATAGGAATGATACAGCGGGTTCGGCATCAAAATGACCGGCTGTTTCCCATTCTTCTGCTCCGGCACGGCAAGAAAGCCGAGCTGATAGAGCGCTTCGCGGGTGCCGGAGATGGAGGTCACGTGGCGCTCCGGATCGAGCATCGATGCGGGCAGGCCATAGCGCTTCGTCAACCAGTCCGTCACGGCAGTCCGGAAGGCCGGATCGCCCTTTGGAGGCGGGTACTTGTTCCAGAGATGGCCGCTGGCGGCGATGGTTTCATTCACGAAAGCCGGCGGCTGGATCTGCGGCTCCCCCACGGAAAGCAGAATCGGACGCTTGCCGGCAGCCGGCTCAATGCCGTCCAGCATCCTGTTCAGACGCGCAAAGGTATAGTCGCTAAGCGGTTGAAGCGCCGGGTTTATCATCGGTTCTGCCCTGCCCGCCCGGATTTCCGGCGCGAACTTTTCGTGTTTAAATTCGATTCTATAATAGAAGCCGGACAGTTATGGGGCAACTTTAATGCAAAACCTCACAATTTTGCGGGTTCGTGCATGATGTTTCGAAAATCATATAAAATATTGCTTTAAATAAAGAAAAGGCCCGGATGTTGCCATCCGGGCCCGTTCAGAAAGTCGTGTCTCGGATCAGACCCGGCCGGAGCCGCCGCCAAATTCCGGATAGGCTTCGAGGCCGCACTCGGCGCGGTCCAGACCGAGGAATTCTTCTTCCTCGCTGGCCCGGAGACCGATGGTCAGCTTCAGAACACCCCAGACAATGGCGCTGGTGATCACCACGAAGGCGCCAACAGCGACAATGCCGATGATCTGGGTGGTGAAGCTGGCGTCACCGTTCGACAGGACCACCGCAATGGTGCCCCAGATGCCGCAAACCAGATGGACCGGGATCGCACCGACCACATCATCGATCTTCAGCTTGTCGAGAAGCGGAACGGCGACGACGACGAGGATACCGCCGATGGCACCGACCAGCACCGCAGTACCGATGCTCGGGGCAAGCGGCTCGGCGGTGATGGAGACCAGACCACCGAGAGCACCGTTGAGCGCCATGGTCAGGTCAAGCTTCTTGTAGATGATCTGGTTCAGGATCACCGCGGCAACAACACCGGCCGCAGCGGCCATGTTGGTGTTGACATAGATGGTCGCGATGTCGCGAACGTCAGCAGCGGAACCCATGGCGAGCTGGGAGCCGCCATTGAAACCGAACCAGCCGAGCCACAGGATGAACGTGCCCAGCGTTGCCAGCGGCAGGTTCGAACCCGGCATCGGGTGAACGGAACCGTCGCTGCCGAACTTGCCGGTACGGGCACCGATGATGATGGCGCCGGCGAGAGCCGCCCAGCCACCAACGGAGTGCACGATCGTGGAGCCGGCGAAGTCGGAGAAGCCCATTTCACTGAGCCAACCGCCGCCCCAGGTCCAGGAGCCCTGGATCGGGTAGATGATCCCGGTCAGCAAGACCGTGAAGATCAGGAACGGGAACACTTTCACGCGCTCGGCAACCGTGCCGGAGACGATGGAAGCGGTCGCTGCCACGAACACCATCTGGAAGAACCAGTCGGAAGCCGCGGCGTAGCCGGAGCCGTCACCGGTGAAGCCGTCGGCGGTGATGACATCGTCGGCACCGGACCAGATCGCAAAGGATCCCATGAAGCCGGAAACGTCCATGTACATCAGGTTGTAACCGACGAGCCAGTAGAGCAGGCCAGCGACAGAATAGAGCGTGATGTTCTTGGCACACTGCATCGTCGTGTTCTTGGTGCGGACCAGGCCCGCCTCAAGCATGCAGAAACCAGCCGCCATCCACATCACGAGGAACCCGTGCATCAGGAATGACAGCGTGTTGAAGATGAAGGCCGTCTCTGGATCGACGGCCGCTGAAGCGGTCTTCGTCAGCGCGATCGTTACCGACGCGGTGACGG
>NZ_CAXBDC010000056.1:0-29690 GCF_963974195.1 uncultured Nisaea sp. | reverse complement strand
AAGCGACCGGCAAGATCGACTTCTCGCACAACCCGTTCTCCATGCCGCAGGGCGGTCTTGAGGCACTGGAAACCCAGGAGCCGCTGGACATCCTCGCCTACCAGTACGACATCGTCTGCAACGGCATCGAGCTCAGCTCCGGCGCCATCCGGAACCATCTGCCGGAAGTCATGTACAAGGCCTTCGGCATTGCCGGATACGATGCCGAAGTTCTGGAAGACAAGTTCCGCGGCATGCTGAACGCCTTCAAGTACGGCGCCCCGCCTCACGGTGGCATCGCGCCGGGTATCGATCGCATCGTCATGATGCTGGCGAACGAGCCGAACATCCGCGAGGTCATCCTGTTCCCGCTGAACCAGCGGGCCGAGGATCTGATGATGGGCGCGCCGAGCGAAGCAGAGCCACAGCATCTGAAGGAACTCAGTGTCCGCCTCGCCCTGCCGCCAAAGCCAGCCGCCGGATAAGTCATGCTTGGTGCCGCCGAGGCGTTTCAACGCGCGCAGGCGGCACTCGCCGACGGAAAGCCGGACGAAGCAGCCAGACTGTTTCGTCTGGTCTCCGAGCAGGCCAAAAACGATGCGGCGAGCCTGATCCATCTCGGCCAGATCGAAACGAGCCTTGGTCATCCCCGCGCCGCCAAAGAGGCATGGCAAAAAGCCCTGCTGCGTCAGCCATCGAACGCCTCCGCCCTCGCCTTTATCGCGGATCATCTGGCCGCCGGGGCGCCTGATATCTCCGTTGCTCCATACTATGAACGTCTGCGCATCCTGCTGCCCCGGCATGCAGGCCCCGCCCGGCTTCTGGCCCAGATCTATGGTGCGGCAAAGCAGACTGGCCGAAGCCTGAAGCGCCATGCGGAAGCTGCCCGCCTCGATGCCGGCAATCCCGACGCCCATGCTCGCCATGCATCGGCCCTGCACGGCGCCAACCGTCTGACGGAGGCTCTACAGGCCTTCCGGCGCGAGGCCCTGCTGGCACCTGCCGCCCAGGAGGCCTGGTTCAACCTTTCGGTCATTGAACCCGCTCTCGGCGACCGGGAACAGGGGCTCGCCGCCATTGCCCGCAGCCTGACCCTCCGTCCGCTCGACGCCCCGGCATTGGCCCGGCAAGCCCAACTTCGGCGGCGCCTCGGAAAGCCGGGAGCGGATGCCAGCACGCGCAGATCCATTCTGCTCGACCCGGCCGTCTCCCGGGCACTGGTGACACCGGCCCGCACCGGAGACGCTCAAGCTGCCGCGCACTGGTGGTGCATCAGCCAGGGTACGGAACCAGGCATGTTGCATATGCGCGCGCTGATCACGGCCGGACGCGCTGATCAGGCGCTTGCCGTCCTCGGGGAGATGGAAACCGGCGACACTGCGCCTGACGAGATCCTGCTGCTCGCCGCCGAGGCGCAGCGCCAAACCGGCCGCACGGATCTTTCGCTGCCGAAAACCCAGTACCAGCAATGGCTGGACTCCCTGCCGCCGTCAGAGCAGGAAGTACCGGCTGAAACCCGCACCTTCTCCATCCTGCTGCCGGTCTACAATCCAAACCCCGCGCATCTCCGCGAAGCCATCCAGTCCGTCCTGGACCAGAGTTACGGACGCTGGGAGCTGTGCATCGCCGATGATGCCTCCAGCGATCCCGAAGTCGCTCGTATTCTGCGAGAAGCCGCAGCCGCCGACCCTCGCATCAAGCTGGTGACCCGGGCCGAGAACGGCCATATCTCGGCCGCGTCGAATTCCGCGCTGGAACTGGCGACGGGCTCGTTCATCGGCCTGCTCGATCATGACGACCGGCTGGCGCCCGATGCCCTCGCCGAAACGGCCCGGGCACTGGAGGCCCATCCGGATCTGGATCTGATCTATTCCGACGAGGACAAGATCGATGCGAACGGCAACCGGTTCTCTCCACACTTCAAACCGGCCTGGGACCCGGATCTGTCACTGATTTCCAACTATATCTGCCACTTCACAATCATACGGCGGATGCTCGTCGAGGCTGTAGGCGGATTTCGTATCGGTTATGAAGGCAGCCAGGACCACGACCTCGTGCAACGGGTTGCCGAGAGGAGCACGCCCTCCCGGATCGGCCATATTCCGCGTGTTCTCTATCACTGGCGCGCCGCTGGTGAATCAACAGCAACCTCCATCGAGGCTAAACCCTATGCGATCGCCGCCACCGGCCGGGTAATCAGGGATGCACTTGTCCGGCGGGGCGCGAATGCACGGCCCGAGCAACAGCGCGGACGATGGCGATTACTGCGTCCTCGGCCCAACGCACACGCCACCTCCGTTATCATCCCGACCCGCAATCGGGTAAATTTACTGAAAACCTGTATAGACGGGTTGTTGACGCAGACGGACTACAGCCCGCTCGATATCCACATCGTCGACAATGGCAGTGATGATCCAGAAACGCTGCGCTATCTCGACCTCCTCTCACACAGGGTCAATATCTCGATCCTCCGGGATAATGGCGCCTTCAATTTTTCTCGACTCTGCAATCTCGGCGCCCGAGAGACCAAGAGCGACCATCTGTGCTTTCTGAACAACGATATCGAGCCCGCGAACCCGGACTGGCTGACGGAACTGGTGGCCGAAGCAGCCCGACCCGAAATCGGCCTTGTCGGCGCCAAGCTACTTTACCCGGACAGAACCGTACAGCATGCCGGTATCGCATTTTCGGGTGAGCATGTGGCCCGTCACACCAATATCGGGATCTCGCAAAATGACGGCGGCTATTGGGGGCGGGCAATGCAGGCCCAATCCCTGTCCGCCGTCACCGGCGCCTGCATGGTGATGCGGCGGAAGGTCTTTGAAGAAGTCGGCGGGTTCGATGAAGCGCTCGCCGTCGATTTCGGCGACATCGATCTCTGCCTGCGCGTCCGGAAAGCCGGATACCGGATACTCTGGACACCGCATGCCTTACTGATCCACCATGAGTCAGCATCACGCGGCAGCGTTATCACACCGGAAAAAGCGGTGCTTTACGATCTTGAGCGAGCCTTCATGGTGGACCGCTGGGGCACGCTGCTCGACGATGATCCCGCCTACAATCCAAACCTTTGTATCACCCCTGAGCGCCCGGCTTTTACTTTACCGGAGAAGCCGCGCCCGCTTCAGGCGATCGTACGGACCGGGTCTTTCGTGACCGTCAATCATCAGAAAACGGATTAAGCAGCGCGCTGTTCGGGTTCGGCGCCGTTCATCTCCGCCCAGAGCTGAACGTTCATCATCAGCCAAAGGCGCCAGCCGGAAATGATACGGCCCTCCTCGAGCGCCTTCTGTAGATTGACCATAACCCTTGGATTGAGGAGTCCTGTCGCCTGAACACGCTCCGGGCGGAGGATATCGAGCACGATATCTTTCAGCGGACCGTTGAGCCACATGGTGAGGGGGAACTCGAAACCATGTTTCGGGACCTCATCGAATCCTTTCGGCAGCAGCGGGCGAGCGACATCGATCAGGATCTTTTTGATACCACTGTCCTTGTAGCTCAACCGCATCGGCGAGCCGGAAGGCGGGGCAGCGATCTTCGAGCCAGCCGGGAGCGACAGGCCCAGATTGATGATCGTCGGATCGAGATAAGGAACCCGGACCTCAAGCGAGTGCGCCATGGAGGTCGCGTCGATATCGCGCAGCAGCTGGTTCTTGGTATAACCGCGCAGTGTCAATGCGGTCAGGCGAGAAACCCGGTCCGCATCCGGCAACTCATCAATCGACCGGTACTCGTCCATCGTCACACACGGAGCCGAATTGCGCAGCCCCTCCGAAATCACCAGGTTGACTTCGGTTGCGTTGAAGGTCGCATGAAAGGTGCCGGCCCGCTCCGCATAAGTCTCAAGGAAACGGGATTGATTCCGGCTACGGCGCAGCATGTGCGCATGCCACGGATAGCCCATGAACAGATCGTCCGCGCCGGTACCGGAAATCGCGACCTTCACATCCCGGCTGGCAAACTGAGAGACAAAATAGGTGTTGAGCCCGTCGACAGACGGCTGATCTAGTCCCGCGACGATGCTCATGAGATTGTTGCGTACCATCTCGGCAGTCACTTCGAAGCGCTCGTGTTTCGCGCCGATATGCCGGGCAAAGGCAGAGGACATTTCCGTCTCGTCGATGTCCTCGAGTCCTTCGCCGAAACCGACGGAATAAGTGCGAATGTCCTGCCCCGCTTCCTGAGCCATCAGTGCGCACAGAGTTGCACTGTCGACACCGCCGGAAAGGAAGGCACCGATTGGCGCATCGCTGACAAGCTGCGCCCTGACGGTTTCGCGCAGTGCCTCGCCCATTACTGCGACCTGTTCCCTGTAATCCGCCTTCGCCAGCTCCGGAAACATGTTGGCCCGCAGCTCATAGTACCGCGCCGAAGAGACCTTGCCGCCCTCGATCACCAGCATCTCAGCCGGCTCGACCATACGTACATCGCGGATCAGGGTCTTAGGCTGGAAGACCGACCCGTTTTCGAAAAGCCCGCGCAGCGCCCCGCTATCGACCGTCCGTTCGACCAACCCACTGGCCAGCACTGTTTTCATCTCCGAGCCGAAGACAAAGGCGCCACTCCCCGTACTTGCGAGCAATAGCGGCTTCACCCCAAGCGGGTCCCGAGCGAGGACAACTTTCGGCGTCTCCGAAGATGCCCTGAAATCAAATATCGCAATCGCGAAAATGCCCCGAATTCGGGCAAAACAGTCCGTTCCGAACTCGGCATAGAGATTGAGGACAACTTCAGTGTCGGAATGCGAACGGAAACGATAGCCGCGCTCCTCCAGAAGCTCTCTCTGCTCGTCGGCATTATACATTTCGCCGTTGTAGACCATCCAGATCTTACGATCCGGGGTGGCCATCGGCTGATCGCCCGCCGCGCTCAGATCCTGGATCGAGAGCCGGGTCATTCCAAGAGAATAGCGTCCCTGCGTAAAGGCAGCGGAGGTGTCCGGGCCGCGATGCTCCATCACAGCGATCATGCTCTCGACCGCATCCGCGCTGCCTGGATGATTGGCGACTCCGCAGATGCCACACATGCCGTCCGCTCCTATTCACGCATCACAACTATCGCCTGCCAAGGCATCGCCCGCACAAGGCGTAGCAATCTTCTCGCGGCGAACGTAGAAGCTGCGGACAGGACACGCAACCCGCATCCCTGCAGTACCGCTCAGGGCTATTCACAACGCGTTAATTGATCGTGACTGCAACGGATTTTTGCGCATTTTCCGCGCCCGGGCCGGATGGCCGTTCGACCTGGACGACACCGCGATAGGCTCCCGAAGGCCAATCCTTGCGCGCCTTCTTGCCGATATATTTGAAGGTCCGGAGCTGGGCTTTGTCCTGCACCCAGTCCGTTTCCGCCAGAACGGCGCCATCGGCTCCCGTGAAACGCATGGAGACACGGTCGCCCTTCCTCAAACCGTAAAGATCCGCCCACAGCACCAGAAGTGGGGCATCGGGTTTCACCGGTGCATCGGTGAATTTTCCATCGGACACGCCAAGCGTATCCGGTGCCTCGCCGGCGATCCCGATAGCCTGGATCAACGGCGCCGAATAGCGGACTTTCTGCAGCACGGATTTCTGCCAGAGCGGGGCGGCTCCGATGCCGCAGGCTCCTTCCTTTCCGCCCAGACCGACGAAGGGATCGACAACCTTGCCGTCTTTCTCGAACTGGACATGGAGATGCAGGAACTCGGTCGATCCGGACAATCCGACGAGGCCGAGGCGGTCACCGCTGACCACCGTGTCGCCCGCCTTCACGGACACACTACCGCGCTTCATGTGGCAATATTGACTGGCCCAACCGCCGCCATGATCGATCCGCACGCCATTTCCACAATCCCGGCCCTTCAGGGATTCCTTGCCGGCAATCCGGATATTCACGTCCGGCATCTCGTCCCGGATACCGACGACCTTGCCGGTCGCCGCCGCCAGCACGGGCACCTCGTCCCGGTTCAGGCGGCGCGGGTCGGCGATGGCGAAATCGACGCCCTTGTGCCCGTCCACGGTCATCGCCCCGCATTGATAGTCGCGGCGGCCCTTGGTCGGATCCAGATCGACATATTTCAGCGGCCAGCAATCAACGCCCGGATCACAGTCAAGCGGCATGGAAAGCGGCAGCGGCGACGGCTCTAGCGCACTCAGATCCAGCGGTGCCCGCTCCGAGGTCTGGGCCATCACCGTCTCCGATGCCATGGCCTGTGTCGGCCGCGCGGCGTCTTCGGGAGAGAGCACCGCCGTCAGGAACCAGACGAACGCTCCGCCGACGAGCATCACAAACGCTATGTAAACCGCGATCAGTCGTCCCAAAACCAGCTCCGCTCCCGGTGAATTTCTAGCCCTTCACCAACGACCGCAGATAAATTCCGTAACCGCTTTTCGCCAGCGGCTCGGCCAGCTTCAGAAGCTGCGCGTCGTCGATATAGCCCATATGGTGAGCGATTTCCTCGACGCATGCAATTTTCAGCCCCTGGCGTTCTTCCACCGTACGGACGAACTCGGACGCCTGCAGCAGCGAGTCATGGGTGCCGGTATCGAGCCAGGCATAACCGCGCCCCATCCGCTCCACATGCAGATCGCCCCGTTCCAGATAGACCTTGTTCACATCAGTGATCTCAAGCTCACCACGCGGCGAGGGCTTGATCGACTTGGCGATCTCGATCACGTCCCGGTCGTAGAAATAAAGCCCGGTTACCGCCCAGTTGGAATTCGGGTTTTCCGGCTTCTCAACAATCTCGTTCGCCTTGCCTGCCTCATCGAACGAGACAACGCCATAGCGCTCCGGGTCCCGGACATAATAGCCAAACACCGTGGCGCCGCTTTCGCGGTCGGCGGAGCGTTGCAGCATCTCGGTCAGGCCATGGCCGTAATAGATATTGTCCCCGAGGATCAGGGCGGCGGTGTCGTCCCCGATGAAGCTTTCACCGATGATGAAGGCCTGGGCCAGGCCGTCCGGCGAAGGCTGCACCCGGTATTCGAGAGAGATGCCCCACTGGCTGCCGTCGCCGAGCAGACGCTGGAAGCCTTCCTGGTCCGCGGGCGTGGTGATGATCAGGATATCCTTGATCCCCGCCAGCATCAGCGTGCTGAGCGGGTAATAGATCATCGGCTTGTCGTACACAGGCAGGATCTGCTTGCTGACGCTGACGGTCAGCGGGTAGAGCCGTGTGCCGGACCCGCCGGCGAGGATGATCCCTTTCATCCCTCTCCCTTTCTCTCGTTTATTCAGTCTCGGCCAGCAGGATCTCGAGCACTTCGTCGAGACCATCCTGCCAGGGCCGGCGCGGCACAGCGAAGGCCGCGAGGATCTTAGACGCATCGAGCACGGAATTGGTTGGCCGTTTCGCCGATGTCGGATAGTCGCTCGCCGGAATGGCCTCGACCCCGGGGCGGCGGCCCCAGACCGGCTCCGCACCGGCAAAAATCGCCTCGGCAAAACCATGCCAGCTTGTCCGGCCTTCGGCCGTGTAGTGGTAGGTGCCCCAAGCGCTCCGGTTGCCGTCGGCAATCCGGCTCGCAATGGTCAGAATAGCGTCCGCAATGTCAGCCGCCGATGTCGGTGCGCCGAACTGATCGGCAACGACCCGCAGCTGGTCACGGTCTTTGCCAACCCGCAGCATTGTCTTCACGAAATTGGCGCCATGGGCCGCATAGACCCAGGAGGTGCGCATGATGACATGCTCATCCAGCACGGCCCGCACCGCCTGCTCGCCCGCTTCCTTGGAGGCGCCATAGACGCCGAGCGGGGCCACCGGATCACTTTCCAGATAGGCGCCGTCCTTGCTGCCGTCGAACACATAATCCGTCGAGATATGGATCAGCGGGATACCGGCTTCTTTCGCGGCGGCGGCGAGATTGGCCGGACCGTCGCGATTGATGGCATAGGCCGCGTCCCGGTCCTCTTCCGCCTTGTCCACCGCCGTGTAGGCCGCCGCATTGACGATCAGGGACGGTTTGATCTTTGCCACGGCCGCCTGAACGGCGGCCGCATCGGAAATATCGAGATCCGCCCGGACAAGCCCTGTCACGTCATGACCGTGCTGCGCCGCGCGCGCCAGCAGCTCCGTACCGACCTGCCCGCCGGCACCGGTGACGAGGATCATGGCCACTACTCCCTGGAGCCGGTGCCGAGGCGCTCGCCGGCATATTTGCCATCGAGGATCGGCTGCCACCAGTCCTTGCGGTCAAGATACCATTCGACGGTCTTGCGCATGCCGCTCTCGAAGCTTTCGGACGGCTCCCAGCCGAGCTCCGCCTTGATCTTCGAGGCGTCAATGGCATAGCGGAAATCATGACCCGGACGGTCGGTCACATGGGTGATCTGTTCGGAATATTTCTTGCCGCCCTGCTGCGGCACCAGCTCGTCGAGCAAATCACAGATGCCGGTCACCACGTCGATGTTCCGGCGCTCCTCATTGCCGCCGATATTGTAGCTCTCGCCCGGCACACCTTTCGAGCAGACGGTCCAGAGCGCGCGGGCATGGTCGTCGACAAACAGCCAGTCACGGACGTTTTCGCCCTTGCCGTAAACCGGCAGCGGCTCGCCCGCGAGGCCCTTGATGATCATCAGCGGGATGAGTTTTTCCGGGAAGTGATACGGCCCGTAATTGTTCGAGCAGTTGGAGAGCACGGTCGGCAGGCCATAGGTCTCCATCCAGGCCCGGACCAGATGATCCGACGAGGCCTTGCTTGCGGAATAGGGCGAGCGCGGATCGTAGGCGGTTTCCTCGGTGAAGAGGCCGTCATCGCCGAGCGAGCCGAACACTTCGTCCGTGGAGATGTGATGGAAGCGGAAGCGCTTCTTCACGTCTTCGGGCGCGACCGTCCAGTAATTCCGGGCCGCTTCCAGCATGGTGTAGGTGCCAACAATGTTGGTCTCGATGAAGGCCGCCGGGCCGTCGATGGAGCGATCGACATGGCTTTCCGCCGCCAGGTGCATGACGGCATCCGGTTTGTGCTTGGCAAAAATCCGCGTCAGCGCCGGGGCGTCGCAGATATCCGCCTGCTCGAAGTGATACCGGTCCGACCCGCTGACCTCATTGAGCGAGGCAAGGTTCGCCGCGTAGGTCAGCTTGTCGAGATTGATCACCGTGACATCGGTGTCGGCGATCAGGTGACGGATGACGGCGGAGCCGATGAAGCCGGCGCCCCCGGTAACGATGACGGTCTTGATTTCGCTCACGCTCGGGATTTCCTCAGGCTTCGTAGATGAAGGGGCTGTCGAAGTCGGCAAAGGGCGTATAGGCCTCGTCCTTGGCGGAGAGGATCGGCGCGCCGTCGAGCGGCCAGTCGATCCCGATATCCGGATCGTTCCAGGTCAAACCACCCTCACATTCCGGCGCATATTTGCCAGTCACCTTGTACAGCACCTCGGTATTTTCCTCGATGGTGCAGAAACCGTGCGCGAAGCCGACCGGCACCAGGATCTGGTTCCAGGCCTCGGCGCTGATCGTTCGGGCGACCCACTTGCCGTAGGTCGGCGAGCCCTTCCGGATATCGACCGCAACATCGAAAATCGCGCCGCGTATGACCCGGAGCAGTTTGTCCTGGCCGTGCGGCGGGGTCTGGAAATGCAGCCCCCGGAGCGTGCCTTTCGGCGCGGAAAAGGAGTGATTGTCCTGCACGAAGGTCAGATCGAGACCGGCTGCTTCGAAAGCGCCCTGATTATAGGTCTCGGAGAAAAACCCGCGGTGGTCGCCGAACTTTTTCGGCGTGATGATCTTGACGTCCGAGATCTCGGTTGGCTCGACCTGCAAGGCCCTGTCTCCCCTACTATTCACCCGGCCTTATAAGGCCAGCGCGGCTATAGCATGTGCGGCGCGAGGGCGGCAAGCCGCGCGCCCCCGGAAAGCCGCATGAAAGCTTGTGCCCGAAGCTTGTAACAGGGGCGGAAAAAATGGCACATCAGAGCCATGGAAACTCCGCGCCCAAAATCCCCGCCCTCCGAAACGCGCCCCCAAGGCTGCGCCGTCATCATCGTCAGCTACCATACCGGCCCCTGCCTCATGGACTGCATCCGGGCGGCTCTGAGTGAGGCCTCGGCGCAGGAGGTGGTGGTGGTCGACAACGGTAACCCGCCGAAGGTCGTCACCGCGCTTGAAGAGATGGCCGCGTCCGAGCCGCGCCTCGCCCTGCTGACCGGACATGGCAATGTCGGCTTCGGGAAAGCCTGCAATCTCGGCGCGGCGGCCACGGCGAGCCCCCATCTCCTGCTGCTGAACCCGGATAATGTCCTGCAGCCCGGCAGCCTCGACGGCGCCATGACGTTGCTCGGCACGCGGCCGGATATTGCGCTCTATACGGTTCGGATCGAAAATCCGGATGGCAGCGAGCAACGCGGCTGCCGGCGCAACCTGATGACCCCCTGGACCTGCCTGGTGGAAGCCTTCGGCCTGCACAAGCTTGGCTTCAAGCGGATCAACCTCAACCACACACCGCCCCCGACGGCGCTGACAGAGGTCGAGTGCATCTCCGGCTCCTTCATGCTGTTTCCCCGCTCCTTCTTCGACAGGATCGGCG
This sequence comes from uncultured Nisaea sp., assembly GCF_963974195.1. NCBI lineage: Bacteria > Pseudomonadati > Pseudomonadota > Alphaproteobacteria > Rhodospirillales > Thalassobaculaceae > Nisaea > uncultured Nisaea sp. The sequence goes on along the minus strand of NZ_CAXBDC010000056.1, from coordinate 19,200 downwards.
GCATGGACGAGGATTATTTCCTGCATATGGAAGATGTCGATGTCTGTCTGCGCACCCGGAAGGCGGGCGGCGGCATCTGGTTCGATCCGGCCTTCTCCGCGACGCATGTGCAGGGCACCAGCGAGACGACGAAACTCTATATCGAACGGCAGAAAACCAAAGGCGGCACGCTCTATTTCGCCAAACATTTCGGCGGCTGGGCCAACCCGCTCGTGGCGCTGGTGAACACAGCTCTCTGGGCACGGTACGCCCTCATCGCCCTGCGCCTCGGCCTGAAGCGCTGATGGAGGAGACCGGCGCCTATGGCGGGCTCTTTCTTCTCTCTTTCCTGGCCGCGACCTTCTTTCCCGCACAATCCGAATTCGGCCTGATCGGGCTGATCCTGACCGGGGATTATTCCGTGTTCTGGCTCATCACGGCGGCCTCGATCGGCAACACCCTTGGCTCGGTTGTAAACTGGCTGCTCGGACGCTTCATTGACCGGTTCAGCGACCGGAAATGGTTTCCGGTTACCCCGGCCCAGATGGATCGCGCCTGCGGCTGGTACCGGAAATATGGCCAATGGAGCCTGCTGTTGAGCTGGGCGCCTTTCATTGGCGATCCCCTGACCCTCGCGGCGGGGGTGTTACGTGAGCCGTTCGGACGGTTTCTGCTGCTCGTCGCTATCGCCAAAACCGGGCGATATATCCTCGTTGCAATGCTAACGATTTAGCTGCAACCGCATTCAGCGGCGCAATATTTATCTTTCAATTTTCATTCAATATATTGATTAATAATGATTTTTTAAAAGAAAAAAACGTAGTTAATATTTTGTGAATCATTTTAATTAAAATTTACAATAAATATTGCATTGAACTTTACATACGGTTGACGCTGACAGAAAGTTAGAGCCCCGATCATGATGCATGCCATTCCCGGCTTACGCCCTTCCGCCACCTCTCACACCCTGTTCTTCGTCGATCATGAGGTGCTGGACCCTGAGAAAATCCTGTCCGGCCTCACCCAGGGAACAATCGTCAAACGGTTGCCCCGGACTGGTAACGCCCTGGATGCGATTGCATCTCTGGCCGCGATACAGACCGTTCCGGTCGGCCGCATTGTCATCCTCTCCCATGGCAGTCCGGGAGCCCTCCGCCTGTCTGGCCAGGACATTGACAGCACGGCGCTGAGAGACGCGAAGGAAACCCTGTCCCGCATCCGTGAAGCGCTCGCGCCGAAAGCAGAGATTGTCCTGATGGCCTGCAGCACCGGAGCGGGCAGCTCGGGCCGCACGTTTCTGAGAATGCTGAGCATCGCGACCGGAGCGACAGTCAAAGCGGCTGACGCGGATATAGGGGGTGATGCCGGCTGGGGCGCTCTGCCCGCTGTGTTCTCCCATATCAGCAGCACGGCACTCACAGCCTATGAACACCGGTTGGCAACTACCTGGGACGGGTTGAATACCGACGACACTTATATCGGTGACGCAGACGTAAACCATGCCAACGGTCTGGGCGGCAACGATCTGATTCTCGGGAATGCTGAAAAGGACATCCTGAAAGGAGGCGACGGGAACGATACACTTTCGGGCGGCACCGAAGCAGATACTATTTCAGGCGAGGCCGGCGACGATCTGATCTCCATTAACAGCGGAGACCTCAACGAAACAGTATTCCTCGAAGTAATCGACGGCGGTGCCGGCAACGACACAATAGCCCTTGGCACCGGTTCATATGAACTTTCGCGCACCAGTATCTCAAACGTTGAACTCATAACCGGCAGCTCCGGCGCGGACACCATCAACGGTCACTCAACAACCGCGCACAAACTAGCAGCCGGTGCAGGCAACGATGTCATTTCGTTCGGCAGCGGCGCCGATACACTCTCCGGCGAAGCCGGAAACGACACGCTCTCCGGTGGAGGTGGCGGAGACTCAATCGACGGCGGCGCTGGTGATGACCTGATCGTCGGCGGCAGCGGTGAGGACACACTGATTGGCGGGACGGGAAACGATACCTTCAGCGGCAGCGCCAGCGAGTTGAACACCGACGTGATTTCCGGGCTCGAGGCTGGCGACATGATCGTCATCACCGGTAATGACACACTTGTAGCGAGCCTGAATGGCACAACACTCGGCAGCTCCATTAATCTTGACGGCCGAACCCTGAACATTTCCGGCGCAGCCAGCAATCTTACGATCACGGCAACCGATGGCGGCACCGACACAGTATTGACCTTCACAGCGCAGGCCCCGGCTTCTTCCGATAGCGGCTCTTCCGGCAGTACCCTGACCGTGACGAACCAGACCACGGCGGACACAGAGGGCACGGCGACCGGACGTACCCTGGCGAACAACAGCGGCAGCAGCGCAACCGGCGCACTCGTTCAGAATACCGGCAATGGAAATGTCGTCACCGCGACCCTGCCCTCCGGCGTATCACTGACGACCACCGGCACCTCCACAGCCCAGCCGACCAGCACCGCCAGCACCACCCTGACCGGCGAGATCCAGGCAACCGAGCCGAACACAAGCGTACAAAGCTTTCTCGACGGGCACGGCCAGACCTTCATTACCCGCTCCGGCGGCGTCGATCTCGATATACGCTCGATCACCTTCAGCGGCGGCGGTTCGACGGCGCAGACCGTACAGCTCACCGGCCAGTCCAGTGGCGGCTCCGAGGCTTTCGTCATCGACACGTCCGGCCTGCCAACGGGCTCGACCGTCCAGCTCGACAATATCGAGTTCGCCGCCATCGTCGGCAATGCGACAGTAAATGGCGGAGCCGGCCAGAACTACGTGGTCGGTGATGACGCCAGCCAGTTCATCTCCCTCGGCGCCGAGGACGACACCCTGGCCGGTGGCGGCGGCAACGACACAGTCGGCTCGGCCTGGGGCGAAGACATCGTCTATGGCAACCAGGGCGCCGACTATGTCTTTGGCGGCGCCGGCATGGATACGCTCTATGGCGGCCAGGACGGAGACACGGTCTTCGGCGGCAACGATAACGATTTCGTCTATGGCAACATGGGCAACGACACGCTCTCCGGCGGCGAGAATGACGACGTACTGTTCGGCGGCCAGGACGAGGACATCGTCTATGGCAATACCGGCAACGACAGCCTGAACGGTAATCTCGGCAATGACACCCTCTATGGCGGTCAGGGCAACGACCTGATCTCCGGCGGGGCCGGGAATGACCTGCTGTACGGCAACCATGGCAACGACACGCTGGCCGGCGGAGACGGAGCGGATACCTTTGTTTTCACGTTCGGCGGCGGGAACGACCAAGTGAACGACTATCAGGCCGGCACCGACAGCCTGCAATTCCAGGACGGGCTGACCTACACGGCAGCGGAGAGTGACGGGAACACCGTGCTGACGCTTTCCGATGGCGGCTCGCTCACCCTGATCGGGGTCTCGAAAGCCCAGCTCGGCATCGCGGCGATTGCCGGCTGGGAGCTGAGCTAGCCCCCTTCAGCGCCCGGTGGCGGACACAGAGACTGGAAGTCCGGGTTACGGACTGCTCCACAGCCTCAAATCACGAACGACCTGAGAAAGAACCGGCTCCCAGTCTCCGTCCGTTTCCTGGCGATACACGCGCGTCTTCGGGTACCAGAGGGAATCGCTCCGGTTCAGCCCCCAGCGCCAGTCGGGTCTCGTCGGCACCATCACCCAGCACGGCACGGCCAGGGCACCGGCGAAATGCACGGTGTTGTTCGGCGGACTGATCACGAGATCCATTACCGACGTCAGAGCAGCGAGGCCATCAAGATCCTGCATGGGATCGACGCCATGACTGTTGTCGAGCTGTATTCCCGCCGCTTCGAACGCGGCCATGTCCTCGTCCAGCACGCTGTACTGCAGAGACACCAGAGCAGAGCCGGGAACCTCCGCGATGCCCGCCCAGAGCGCCGGAGGGATTGAGCGCCGCGCCCCGGTTGGCGCGCTGGAACGCCAGGTAATCCCGACCAGATGCTTTCCCGGATGCCGGGCCTGCAACGCCGCACGCAAAGCCTTCGCCCGAACCGGGGCGACCACGACCCAGGGATCCGGAGCCGCCTGACCGCCGCAGAACAGCCGCAGGCGGTGCGGCAGATCGCCGATCGCCAGGTGGAAATCGGCGCCGTGATGGCTTTCAACCGCGCCGCTCGGGCCATCCACATCCGGCACCATCACGTCCGGGAAGCTGCGCCTGATAAGAGGCCGCAGGCGCGGTTCTGCCAGCACCGTCGCCCGCGCTCCCATCCGGCGAACATGCTTCAGGAGCGTCAGGAACTGCACCTCGTCGCCAATGCCCTGCTCTCCCCACAGCAGCAGATGCTTTCCTTCAATCGCCTCGTCCTGCCATTCCGGGATAGCAAAGCGCCGAAGGATTTCACGCCCCTCGGGCGTTTCCAGTCTGCGCGTGTGAACCCGCCAGCCTTCCTCGAACCTTTCCTGTCCCAGCAAAGCGAAGGCCGTGTTGTTGCGCGCATGAGCGTAGCTGTCCGAAATAAAGAATGCCCGGTGGCCATGCTTGACCACCGCCTGGGGATCGCTTCGATGGCCCGCGTCAGAGGACAGTCTGAACCAGACTTCCGGATGTTCCGGTTTGGCGACAGCGCTGCGCCGGAGCCAGGGATCCACACCTTTTCGATCAGGGTCGCGGGTCCCGGCAACAGCCATATGATTATAAAAATCATGCGCCAGAGGATCGAGGGATATCACCCGCTTCACCCAGTCCCGGGTGCGCAATATTCCGGCCATATCCATGCATGCCGGTTGATTGGCCGGCTCCATCATCAGGCTCCGTTTGCACGGCTCCAGCGCATCGGCTTCCCGGTCAAGTTTCGCAAGCGCGCGCGCATGGTTCCTCCATGCTTCCGCAAGACCCGGCGCTGCTGCTGTCGCCGCGCGAAACCACTCTTCGGCATGCTCGAAATCATCATTCCCGAAGGCGATCAGGCCGAGGTTGTTCCTGGCTGTTCCGCTGCGTGGGGCGATCCGCAATGTGCGCAAGAAAAATGCTTTGGCCCCGTCGGTGTTATTCAGATCGAGAAGTACGTTCGCGAATTGGAAAGTGCCGTCCAAATGGGCAGGCTCAAGGAGCAACAGGCGGCGCATATAGTGCGATGCCGCCTCGAAGTGCCCGGATTGTTTCCGGTCCAGCCCAAGCTGCAAATATATCCCGCTATCCAGAGGCGAAAGAATGGAACAGCGCCGCAACACCCGGTTTTTACCGGGGGCAGGCACCCAGTCCACCAGCCTCCGGGCAATGCTGGCAACTCCCGGCTCAAGCAACGTTGCCCGGCGAAAACACCCTGCCGCATCCTGAAAGCGTCCCGACTTCCCCGACACGTCACCGAGATCACCCCAGATCCGTGCGTTATCCGGGATCAACCGGGCAGCCTTGTTGAGCAGTGCTATTGCTTCCCCCGCCCGGCCCGTTTCGGCCCGGATCGTGCCAAGCAATGCAAGTGCCTGGGGATACTGAGGGTCGCTTTCGGGAATCCGGCTGCAAATGCGCGCAGCACGCATCCGGAGCCCAGACCGGTACTTGCTTTTAGCATCTTCAAGAGGGTGCAAAGAATTATCAGACATCGCCAAATTTCATACTAACCCAGACACTTAGCACCATTTCGGCCATAATTCCGGCCTTCGCTTCGCTCGACGCGCTCGCATCTATCGCTGCCGGCCTGCCACTGCCCCACCTTGAGAGTAAGCTATGAATTTGGCGATCCGGAAGCACCGCAGGCTAAATTAATATTTTTGAGATTAACTAAATAGAAATTTTCAAACCGCATCATGAAATCATTAAACATGAACAAAGATCACGAGAATATCCTCACAACATTAATAATTTAATATTATTAAATAACCTTACACCCCTTACCAAAGTAAAAAAATCATTCATTATTATTTATACAATACGTATCGGTAACTTATTTTTGTGGTGTGATAATCATCAAACACCATAATTTCCCATATAAAATTCCACACCACCGCATCGCAATCATAAACCTCCAAAAACCAATATAGGTAACTTTAAATTAACCACACATCCGGGCAAAAAACCGACCGCCAAGATCATCGCCTGAACAAAAATGAACAACTAACAACAGCCTGAGCCGAGATAATTTCTCTATAAAATAAATAAATACACCCATTCCTAGTATCTCTCCAGGAAAATTCAACGCGCTTCTCCGGTGCCGCGACCGGCAAAAAAATCAACATGAACATATTTATTTATTCATTTGATAACCCTCTTTAGATTGCGTTAACAAACTTAGAGTATCTCTCCTCTTTATAAGGTCTCCTGATTCGCGTCGGAAGATTGCCTCGAAAAAATCAGCCTAAGCAGTGAAGGCCATGCGTGCCGCCGGACAATCCAGGCACTGGGCCATAATTGTGTGAATTGGAAACACTAATGTCGGCTACCGAAACACCTGACACTCGTTCTGCTCTTTTGAATTATCCCGGGTATCTCTTCGTAGATCCGGATATCCGGGATAGCGCAGAATTGCTCACGGGTATCGCCCCGTCGATCACGGTGGTCCACCTTGCGAAAGACGGCGATCCGCTCGGACAGATAGCGGCGGCGCTGGCAGGTGAGCGCGGGCTGTCCAGTCTCCACATTCTCTCACATGGTGAGCCGGGCGCCCTGCTTCTGGCAGGCATCCAGGTCGACACGGCGCTTCTCGCACAATCGGAAGGCCGGCTGCGCGCCATTCGGGAAGCCCTGGCCGACGACGCTGACCTTGTTCTTTATGGCTGCTCTGTCGCGGCCGGAGACCAGGGGTGCGACTTCATCACGGCGCTGGAAACAGGCTTCGCCGCCGACGTCACGGCTTCCGCCATCCCGGTTGGTGCTGGTCTGGGCTGGAACGCCTTCCCTGCCGCGCTTTCCGCTTTCTCTCAGGAAAGCATGGCGCGCTATTCCCATACCCTGCATCAAACGACTTTCGGGATCGTGACGACAATCCAGTCCACCACTACGCTGGTGGTCCAGGGTGCCAATGAAACCAGCGGATTAACCATCAGTGTCGAGCGCTCCGACGCCACGCCGATGGCCGGGGTCAGTTCAGGCTTCCTTGATGCCGGTCTGATATCGAGCGCCACAACCTATACAGTGAGCTACTCAAGCCCGATCTCCATTACTCAGTTCCAGATCGGCGAATTCCAGAACCTGACCGGTGAAGGCAATTACACCTTCACCCCGAACTCCGGCACCACAGTGACCATCGCGGACAATTCAGGAAGTATTGCCGGCTCGATTGCGACCTTGAGTCCGGGGGATTGGACCGATGTCAGTTCCTTCACCGTATCCTACACCGGAACCTCAAACTGGCGGGTCGGCCTCGATAATATCAAATATACAGTCTCCAATCCCGTGCCGACGGCAGGTAATGACGCCCTGACGGGAACCGCCGGTGCGGATACCGTGGATCTGCTTGCCGGCAACGACTCCTATTCCGGGCTTGCCGGCGCCGACACGATCACCGGCGGGGACGGTAACGACACGATCCTCGCCGGCGACGACGTCGACCTGGTGCTCGGCGGGAACGGCAACGATTCTATCTCTGGCGGCGCAGGCGCCGACAATCTTTCCGGAGATGCTGGCGACGACACTTTCTCCGCGACATCCACAGACATCACCGGCCTGGCAGAAACCATCAGCGGCGGCACCGGCACGGACGTGCTCGAACTCACTGGCGGCGGCGCATTCAATCTCTCAAGCGCGACCATCGACAGCATCGAGCTGATCTCAGGATCCGCTTCGGCGGATTCCATCACGGGCACAAGCGCTGCCGACACCATTGCCGGTGGCGGCGGAGCCGACCTGATCAACGCGGGCGATGGCGCCAACCTGATCTCCGGTGGTGCGGATGCGGATAATCTGATCGGCGGAACCGGTGCGGACACCTTTGCCGCGACCTCTGCTGACATTACCGGCCTGGCAGAAACCATCAGCGGTGGCGGCGGCAGCGATGTGCTTGCCCTCAATGGTGGCGGCGCATTCGACCTCTCAAGCGCAACACTTAACAGCATCGAGCTGATCTCCGGCTCCGCTTCGGCGGATTCCATCACAGGCACAAGCGCCGCCGACGCGATCAACGCGGGTGACGGTGCCAACCTGATCTCCGGCGGTGCAGGTGCCGACAATCTCATCGGCGGCTCTGGCGCGGATACCTTTGCCGCGACATCCGCGGACATTACCGGCCTGGCAGAGACCATCAGCGGTGGTGGCGGCAGCGATGTGCTTGCCCTCAATGGCGGCGGCGCATTCAATCTTTCCAGCGCGACACTTAACAGCATTGAGCTGATCTCAGGGTCCGCATCGGCCGATTCCATCACCGGGACAAGCGCTGCCGACACCATCAACGCAGGTGACGGCGCCAACCTGATCTCCGGCGGTGCGGGTGCCGACAACCTGATCGGCGGAACCGGAGCGGACACCTTTGCCGCGACATCCGCAGACATCACCGGCCTGGCAGAGACCATCAGCGGCGGGGCCGGTACCGACGTGCTCGCCCTCAATGGCGGTGGCGCATTCAATCTCTCAAGCGCGACGCTCGACGGCATCGAGCTGATCTCCGGCTCCGCATCGGCCGATTCCATCACCGGGACAAGCGCTGCCGACACCATCAATGCGGGTGACGGCGCCAACCTGATCTCCGGCGGCGCAGGTGCGGACAATCTCATCGGCGGAACCGGAGCGGACACCTTTGCCGCGACATCCGCAGACATCACCGGTCTGGCAGAGACCATCAGCGGCGGAACCGGCACGGACGTGCTCGCCCTCAATGGCGGCGGCGCATTCAATCTCTCAAGCGCAACACTTAACAGCATCGAGCTGATCTCTGGGTCCGCTTCGGCGGATTCCATCACCGGGACAAGCGCTGCCGACGCGATCAACGCAGGTGACGGCGCCAACCTGATCTCCGGCGGTGCGGGTGCCGACAACCTGATCGGCGGAACCGGAGCGGACACCTTTGCCGCGACATCCGCAGACATCACCGGCCTGGCAGAGACCATCAGCGGCGGCACCGGCACGGATGTGCTCGCCCTCAATGGCGGCGGCGCATTCGATCTCTCAAGCGCGACCATCGACGGCATCGAGCTGATCTCAGGATCCGCTTCGGCCGATTCCATCACTGGCACAAGCAGCGCCGATACCATTGCCGGTGGCGGCGGTGCAGATGTCATCAACGCGGGCGAGGGCGCCAACCTGGTCTCCGGCGGGGCGGGCGCCGACAACCTGATCGGCGGCACCGGAGCGGACACTTTTGCCGCGACATCCGCAGACATCACCGGCCTGGCAGATACCATCAGCGGCGGCGCCGGTACGGACGTGCTCGCCCTCAATGGCGGCGGCGCATTCAATCTCTCAAGCGCGACCATCGACGGCATCGAGCTAATCTCAGGATCCGCTTCGGCCGATTCCATCACTGGCACAAGCGCTGCCGACGCGATCAACGCGGGCGATGGCGCCAACCTGGTCTCCGGCGGTGCGGGTGCCGACAACCTGATCGGCGGAACGGGGGCGGATACCTTTGCCGCAACATCCGCGGACATTACCGGTCTGGCAGAGACCATCAGCGGCGGTGCCGGTACGGACGTGCTCACCCTCAATGGTGGCGGCGCATTCAATCTCTCAAGCGCGACCATCGACGGCATCGAGCTGATCTCAGGATCCGCTTCGGCCGATTCCATCACAGGCACAAGCGGCGCGGATACCATCAACGCGGGTGACGGCGCGGATCTGATCTCTGGTGGCGCCGGCGCGGACAGGCTGTTGGGCCAGGGCGGAGCCGACTCCCTGTTCGGGAGCACTGGTGACGACTTTCTCGACGGCGGCAGTGGTGCGGACGTCCTCAATGGCGGCGCAGGTAACGACACATTCTCGGGCACCGCGACTGAGATGAACAACGACACGATCTCCGGTCTCGCTGCCGGTGATGTCATTGTCGTCAATAGCCAGGATCTGAGCGCCCTGAACGGGACTACGCTTGGAAATTCGATCTCCGTGACCGGTGGTGCCATCACGCTCGCCGACGCAGGGGCAAACCTCACGATCACCACGAGTGTCACCGGCGGCAACACAACGCTGACCTTTGCCACGGCCCCCACGACCGCGCCGACGGGCGGCTCCTCCGGCAGCGGCCTGACCGTGACCAATCAGACCACGGCAGACACAGCCGGGACAGCCACCGGCCGCACCCTGGTCAACAATACAGGATCGTCGGCCACCGGCGAACTTGTCTCCAACACCGGCAACGGAAACGTGGTCACAGCGACCCTGCCGACTGGCATTTCGCTGACCAATTCGGGAACTTCCGCCGCCCAGCCCGACAGCACGGCCGGAACGACCCTGACAAACGAGATCATCAATACGGAACAAGCCGCAACAGATCATGGCTTCCTTAACGGGCATGGCTCGACCTTCATCGCCAAATCCACCGGCATAACGCTCGATATCCGGTCGATTTCCTTCTCCAGCACCGGCACGACGCCCGAGACAGTGCAGATCACCGGGCAATCCACCAGCGGCTCCGAAGCCTTTGTCATCGACACGTCCGGCCTGCCGACAGGATCAACCGTCCAGCTCGATAATATCGAGTTCGCCGCCATCGTCGGCAACGCGACCGTGAACGGCGGCGCCGGGCAGAACTATGTGGTCGGCGACAGCGGCAGCCAGTTCATCTCCCTCGGAGACGAGGACGATACGCTGGCCGGTGGCGCGGGCAATGACTCCGTCGGCTCCGGCTGGGGCGAGGATATCGCCTACGGCAACCAGGGTGCCGACTATGTCTTCGGCGGTGGCGGCATGGACACGCTCTATGGCGGCCAGGACGGAGACACAGTCTTCGGCGGCAACGACAACGACTGGGTCTACGGCAACAAGGGCAACGACACGCTCTCCGGCGGCGAGAATGACGACATTCTGTTTGGTGGTCAGAACGAGGACATTCTCTACGGCAATACCGGGAACGACAGCCTGAACGGCAATATGGGCAACGACACGCTCTATGGCGGTCAAGGAGACGATTATCTCGCCGGCAATAATGGAGCAGACCTGCTCGTCGGAAATAAAGGCAACGATACGCTTGTCGGCGGCGAAGGGGCGGATACCTTTGTCTTCACGTTCGGCGGCGGGAACGATCAGGTGAGCGACTATCAGGCCGGAACGGACAGCCTCTCCTTCGCCTCGGGGCTAGAGGTTACATCCGGAACAGAGACGGCAGGCACCACCACCCTCCAGCTAACAGACGGCGGCACTGTCACCCTCGTCGGCGTCACCAAGACGACCCTGATGGAAGCGACAGGCTGGGTTCTGTAGGGGAGTCAACGCCAACACCTGAAGTGTAAAAAAAACCGCGGCCAGAACATCGGCTGCGGTTTTTGCTTTCGGAAATCCTTTCCAGTCAGGCTCTCTGTCAGACTCTCACGGAGAGGGCTCCGGCATCACGCCGGGGCCTGTTGTCTTTTTGCCCAGGCGTGTTTCCCGGTAGCCGATATAGAGTCCCGCGCCGATGACAATGGCGCCGCCAAGCAATGTTGCACCGTCCGGGACCTCGCCCCAAATCGCGAGCCCGAACAGCGTGGCCCAGATCAGCGCTGTATATTCGAATGGGGCGACGACAACCGCTTCCGCGTGCCGGAATGAAGACGTCACGAGATATTGACCGACACCGCCAAGCAACCCCAGCAGCAGGAACAAAGCCCAGTCGGCAGGCAGAGGAGGCATCCAGCCGGACGGCGTCCCGGAAGCCCAGAGCACGCCCGACGCCCCGACCACGAGACCGGCGAGGGTCGTGTAGAACGTCATCGACACGCTGGTCTCCGTCTTGGACAACCGGCGGGCAAGCAGCATGGTCATCGCAAAGCAGAACGAGGCCGCAATCGGGATCAGGGAATCAAGCTTGAAGATCTCCGCGCCCGGTCTGACCACGATCACGACGCCGATGAAGCCGACGATAACAGCCGCCAGCCGTCTGATGCCCACCCGCTCCCCGAGAACCGGCACGGAAAGAAGCGTGACGAAGAGCGGCGAGGAGAATGCAAGGGTCACCGTCTCGGCCAGACCGAGGACGGACAGCGCATAGAAAAACCCGACCATGGCACCGGCGCCGAAAGCCGAACGCAGCAGTTGCGCCCCTGGCCGCGCCGTGCGCAGGGCGGCGAGCCCGCCTTGCAGGCAGACGATCACGAACAGCGGGATCAGTCCGAAGACCGAGCGCAGCATGACGATCTGGATGCTCGGATAGGAAGCCGTGAGCCATTTGATCAGGGCATCCATCACGGAAACCACGAAGATCCCCGCGATCATCAGGATAATACCCCGCCGGATCGCTCCGCTGTCATCATCCGTCAGGCCGGTCATGACATTCCTTCCAGGGCCGCGGCCCGCATATGCAGGCCGCGCCTTCCGGACCTGTCGAGACTAATAGCGCTGGAATTCGAAAATCGGTTCGACCGAGCCGTTCCAGTCGCCGTGATAGAGGTCTAGCAGGCGGTCCGCCGAGGTCTTGCCGGACTCGGCAACATCCTGCAGCCAGTTCAGGAAACCGCTCTCGTCGTTCCCCGCCGCATCGGTATAGGCCCGGCGTTTCAGGCCATGCCTGGAAATCTCGATCATCCGCTTGGCGAGATCCTGCACGGTGCCGTCCCGGAACGGGGTTTGCAAGCCATGCTTCGGCACGCCATCGCGCAACGCCGACATTTCCTCGATGGTCCAGTCGGCGATCATGTCCGCCGCCGCCTGCTGGGAATCGCTGTTATAGAGAATGCCGGTCCAGAGTGCCGGCAGGGCGCAGATATTCCGCCACGGTCCGGTATCGGCGCCGCGCATCTCGATATATTTCTTCAGCCGGACTTCCGGAAAACTGGTCGTCATGTGATCGGTCCAGTCGCCCATGAAGGCGTTCTGGCCTTCATATCCCTCAAGCTTGCCCGCCATGAAATCACGGAAGCTCTTGCCGGCGACGTTCTGATAATCGCCATCCCGGTAGAGGAAATACATCGGCACATCGAGCATGTAGTCGACATAGCGCTCGAACCCGAAGCCGTCCTCGAAGACGAAGGGCAGCATGCCGCAGCGCTCCGGATCCGTGTCGGTCCAGACATGGGAGCGGTAGCTCTTGAAGCCGTTCGGCTTGCCTTCCGTGAAGGGCGAGTTGGCGAACAGGGCCGTGGCGACCGGCTGCAATGCGACGCTGATGCGGAACTTCTGCACCATGTCCGCTTCGCTCTCGAAATCGTAGTTGCCCTGCACGGTGCAGGTCCGCTTCATCATGTCGAGGCCGAGAGTACCGACCTTCTGCATATGGGCACTCATGACCACATAGCGGCCTTTCGGCATGAACTCGATATCATCCCGCGTCGATGTCGGATCGAACCCAGCCCCCAGCATGCCGACGCCAAGCTCGGCATTGACCTCCTTGATCTGCGCCAGGTGCGTGTGCACCTCGTCGCAGGTCTGGTGCAGTGTCTCCAGCGGCGCACCGGACAGCTCGAACTGCCCGCCCGGCTCCAGCGTGATGGCACAGCCACCCTGGGTCAGCGCGACGACATTCTCACCCTCGTAAATGGGCTCCCAGCCGAACTTGTCGACCAGCCCGTTCAGGATGGCGCCAATGCCGTCCTTGCCGAAATAGGGCAAACGCTTGTGATCGCTGAGGCGGAACGGGAATTTCTCGTGCTCCGTGCCGATGCGCCAGTCGGCGCGCGGCGTGCAGCCGGATTCCAGATCCTCGACGAGCTGCGCCTTGCTGGCGATCGGCTCGCCTTGGGAGCCTGGGGGACGGGACATGTTTCCTCCGGTGGGATCAAACGACTCTGTGTGCCGCTCGGCACGAGTTCGGGTTTAGAGATCAAGTCCGTCAGGACGTTCCATGGTCCAATCCCCCGCCACCGCCTGCCAACAGGCAAGCGCTGCAAGCGCCGCCGTGTCGGAACGCAGCAACCGCGGTCCTAGACTTACAGACGTAACAAAGGAACTTTGCCGGAGCCGGTCAAGTTCATGATCGGCAAAACCCCCTTCTGGACCTATCAGCAATCCACAGGGGGTTCCCCCCTTGAAAGGCGGGTTTGAAAACACATCGGCGACGGGCGTTCCGGCGCCGGTCTCATCGCAGACGATCAGCGGCCGGTCCTGCGGCCAGGCTTCCAGCAATGCGTCGAAGCGCGCCGGCTCGCGGATTTCCGGGACACTCAGCCGGGCTGTCTGCTCGGCGGCCTCCATCGCGTTGGCCAGCAGCCGGTCGGTATTCACCCGGTCGACCTGTGTGTGTTTCGTGAAAACCGGCCAGAGGACAGAAGCACCGAGTTCGGTCGCCTTCTGGGCGGTAAAATCTATCCGGGCCCGTTTGATCGGCGCGAAAACCAGCCAGATATCCGGCTCGGCACGCTGCGGGCGGCGCTGTTCGACCAGCGACAACGAGGTCCAGCCCTTGCCGATACCGTCGATTCGCGCCGTCCACTCGCCATCACGTCCGTTGAACAGCGCAACATGGGCGCCGGGCGCCAGACGCAGAACATGCCTCAGATAATGCGTCTGACCGGTCTCAAGCCCGACCGTACCATCCGCGGCAAGGTCGGCAGTCACAAACAGACGGGTCTCGATCTTCTCACTCATCCGGCCTCGCCTTCAGCGGCCTCGCACTTAGACGGCAATCGGCTGCCACCGTCCGGTCATCGCACCCCGGTCCTTGCTCCAGAGTGCCGCCCGGTTTATGCAGAAGCCACCATGACCGCAAGCGATATTGCACGCAACGACTGGGTGGACCGGCTTCTGCCCCCGAGCGCACAGCCTTATGCGAGACTGATGCGGCTGGACCGGCCAATCGGCACCTGGTTGTTATTGCTGCCTTGTTGGTGGGGGCTTGCCCTCGGCTGGCAGGTGACGGGGCAGGCTCTGCCGCCACTGGATCTTCTCCGGCTTTATATACTGTTCAGTGTCGGCGCCGTGATCATGCGGGGGGCCGGTTGCACCATCAACGATCTCTGGGACCGGGATTTCGACGGCAGGGTTGCCCGCACCATGGACCGGCCGATCGCCAGCGGCGCGGTGTCGGTCCGTCAGGCATTTCTGTTCCTTGCCCTGCAGCTCGGCGCCGGGCTGCTGATCCTGCTGCAACTGAACCGGACCTGCTGGCTGCTCGGCGTTCTGGTGCTCGTGCTCGTCGTTACCTACCCGCTGTTCAAACGCATCACCTATTGGCCGCAATTCGTGCTCGGCCTGACCTTCAACTGGGGGGCGCTGATGGGCTGGGCGGCGGTGACCGGCAATATCGGCATTGCCAACAGCGTGCTTTATTGCGCGGGCATCGTCTGGACCCTCGGATACGACACGATCTACGCCCATCAGGACAAGGAAGACGACATTCTGATCGGCGTGAAATCCTCCGCCCTCGCCCTTGGCGCGCGGACCGTGCCGTTTCTCTGGGCCGTCTATCCGCTGACCCTGGCCGGGATCGCTGTGAGCGGCTGGCTGATCGGGCTTGGCTGGCCGTTCTATATCGGCCTTGCCGCCGCCGGCGCACAGCTGCTCTGGCAGATCCTCCGCATCGATATCGACGACCCAAAGGACTGCCTCGCGAAATTCAAATCCAACAGGTATTTCGGCTGGATCGTCACCGCGGCTCTCCTGGCCGGATGATCCCCGGCAGCACAAAGCTGATCACAGCGGAATTCATCCTCCGCAACACCGAAATCATCTCCCCGCCCCTGATCCCGGAGCTCACGCTGCATCTGGCCACGGAAGCGACGACGCTCTGGCAGGCAACCGAGACGGAGCTGGAGCAGCACGGTCTGCCGCCGCCCTATTGGGCCTTTCCCTGGGCAGGCGGGCAGGCGGTGGCGCGGTATGTCATCGACAATGCCCCGCTCGTCGCGGGAAAACGGGTCCTCGATGTCGGCGCCGGGTCCGGCATGGTCGGGCTGGCCGCGCTCTGGGCTTCGGCGGCGACCGTGATTTCCAATGATACCGACCCCGTGGCCGCCATCGCAATCGCCCTCAACGCGGAAACAAACGGGCTGCAGGCAGGGCTGACCATCGCGATCCGGGACATGCTGGACGAGCCGGTGATGGCCGAGGATGGCGGGCCGCTCTACGACACCGTGCTGGCCGGGGACATCTGCTACGAGCGGAGCATGTCCGACCGCATGCAGGCCTGGCTGCAACGTCATGCGGATGCGGGTGCGCTGGTACTGGTCGGCGATCCCGGACGGACCTATCAGCCAACCGGCGGTATCGCGCTCTGCGCGCACTACGACGTACCGGTCTCCCTTGAGATCGAGGATTCGGAGCTGCGGAGAACCGCCGTCTGGCGGCTGACAGGCACAGCCGAGGCTGCGGCTATCCCAGAACAACCCTGAAGCGCGGATCCTCGAACAGCATCGTGGTCTCGGACAACCGTTCCGTCAGATGCGCCCGGCGCGGCCCGTTCTCTTCGCCCAGCAGGGACAGGACCCACGCCTCCTCCTCAGGATGATCGCCGAACATGCTGTGCAGGAGCGCCAGTTTCGCCGCCTGGGGCAGACTTCTGAACCGTCGCCCCCTGGCCTCGATCTCGGCCAGCGCAACCGGCGCGCCATCCAGCGCCAGCGCACCGCATTTCGTAATATAGCAGCCGGCCCGCACCGCCGGACGGCCCTCGCCAAGATTGATCGTGTCCGGATCGAATGTTCCATAGACGTAACTGGCGCCGACATTCTCGGTCTCGTGCATCCGCTCCAGCTGCGCTTCCGTCAGCCAGGTGACGGCCACCCGGACCTCTGTTCCCGGACTGCCGTGGAGCGTGGCGGGCACCGATCCGTATCCAGCCAGATGCGCGCAATAGACCACGTCATAGCCCTGCATCCAGGCCCATGTGACCGGTATTGTGCGGTCATGCTCCGGGCCGAATTTCCGCGCCAGCTGTTCCGGCGCCCGGTTCGAGCCGACGGCAATCACCGGCTGTCGGCCACCGAGGTCAACTGAAAGGTCGAGAGGCACCACATCCCCTGCCCGGAACAGGAAATCATGTTCCGGCGCCGGATAGGGATAACCATATGCCCTGATCAGTCTCGGATCGGAATTTAGTGACGCCATAAGTCCCTACAAAAATTCTGCATAAGTTGAATATTATATTGCGTCACCATCAACAAAAATGACGTGACACCCTGCGGGAACAATACAGTTCATTTCAGTCTATTTCAAAAATTTGTTTTATTTTCATAACCTTAAATAATCACACATAAATAACGGTCAAATAATTGACTCTAATTTGAATCTAACGATCACATAATTTTAAACTCATGATATATATTCACAATCAAATTAGGTAATTCCTAATTCTTAAACAACGATCCTTGCTGCTGCATGGGAGCACAGCAAACAAAACCACCGGCACTTGACCGATGCTCGAAAGAAGACTGCGCGAACTTTTCGCACTTCACTTTGACACGCTTTGGCATGGTTTTGAGTCCCGGGAAACAAGCAGAAAGACCGGAAAGCCGGGTGGAGGGTGCCGCCTGTCTGACCCGCGGGGGAATTAAAAACAAGAACGGGGGAAAACAAAAAATGTCGACAATTGAAACGTCGGACGCACTGCCAGAGGCAAACGCAACCACATTACCGGCAAAAAAGCGCTCGGGACTTGGTGTCGGCGGAAAACTTTACCTTGCGATTGGTGGCATGTTCGCCATTACCACCGTCGCCGCCGGCGTCTCTTTCTGGGCTTTTGGCGACCTCAAGAACGCCATGGAAAATTTCGCCGGCAACGCCATTCCGGCCATCAAATCCTCCTTGCAACTGGCAGCAGAGAGCGCCGGGGCCGCAGCCAAGGCACCTGAAATCGTCACCGCACAAACGGAAGAGCAGCGCAGCGCCATCGAAGCGGAGATCGCGACCCTGCTGACCCATCTGGAAGATCGCGTTCGTGGCCTCTCGGCCCTGAACGACAATCAGAAACAGACGAATCTCGACCTGATCGCCACGTTCCGGAGCGGCATCGAAACCCTCGGTGCAAAGATGCAGGAGAAACAGGGAATCTCCACCCAGGTCAGCCGAAACGTCTCCAGTCTGATGACCATTCATCAAAGCTTCCTGGACGAGCTTGGCCCCTTGGTGAAAGAGGCAAACGGCACGCTCGTCATAAAGGGAGACGAGACAATTGAACGGGTCTCGGAGCTGGTCACGTCCCTGCTCCAGGGCGAGGTAAATGCCCTGCAGGCCGGTCTCCGTCTCAATGCCAGCCTGCGCGAAATCATGGGACTGATGGCACGTACGGCGGCAGCGACCGAGATGGAGGCAATACCGGTCCTCCAGGATCGCTTCAACGCAATCCTGCTCGATATCCTGACCTACGAGGACATGCTCCCCGACACCGAAGCCGCCACGGCCCTGACTGAATTCACCCAGGCGCTTCTCGAAATCGGAAACGGCGAGAATTCGATGTTCGCCATCAGGACAACCGAGCTCGACTTCAATCAATCTCTGACGTTCCAGCAGACCCTGACCCTGAAAGACAAGCGGCATGCGCTCGATACCAAACTTGCCGCTCTCGAAGAGACATTTGCCTCCAAGGTCGAACCTGTCGTCCAGGATGCCACCCGCAATCTCGCCATTGGCGGCCGCAACCTGAATGCAACGGTCAGCGACACGATCGACGATCTGGTGAACGGCGATGTCGCGCGCCTGCAGGCCATGCTGGAGCTTGCGGCCGAAGCCAATCTGATGGCCGGGCTGCTGAATTCCGGCGCCAGCGCTCCGGACGTTATCGCCCTCGGCGCCATCGCCGATCATTTCGAGGCCGAGAAAGCTTTGTTCGAGGAAGCCATCGCCCGGTTCCGTGACACCGTAATCTCGGAGAATGTTCCGGAGCTGGCGGCAAGGATCATGGCATTCGGTTCCGGAGATGGAAGCATTTTCGCCTTGCGCCGGGCCCAGCTTGAAATCGACAGCGCCGCGCTTCAGGCCCTCGACAACACCCGTTCGACGGCAGCCAGCATTCACAATGAAGTTCAGAATGTCGTCGCCGAGGCGGAAAAAGTATCCGCCGAAAGCGAGAGCAGCGCGCTCGCCCGGATCGAGCACAGCCAGAACCTTCTGTTCGCGATGGTCGCGATCAGCGCCGGGGTCGGTCTTCTGATCGGCTGGTTCCTTGTGTCCCGTCAGGTGGTGAGCCGGATCAACGGTCTGGCCGACACGATGGGCGTGATCGCGGATGGCGATCTGGACACGGATGTGGACACGT
>NZ_CAXBDC010000055.1:0-30408 GCF_963974195.1 uncultured Nisaea sp. | reverse complement strand
GCCCCGCCATTGCCGAACAGCGGCTTGACGATGATGTCTTCATGCTCGGCCCGGAAAGCCTGGATCCGTTCCCGGTCATGGGTGATCAGGGTCGGCGGCATGACATTGTCGAAATGGGTGACGAACAGCTTTTCCGGCGCGTTCCGGACTTCCACCGGATCGTTCACCACCAGTGTTTTCGGATGGATATGTTCCAGAATGTGGGTCGCGGTGATGTAGGACATGTCGAAAGGCGGGTCTTGCCGCATCAGCACCACGTCCATCTCGGAGAGGTCGATAAGCTCGGGCGCGCCCAGCGTGAAGTGGTTGCCCGCTTCGCGGCGCACGTCGAGAGCCCGGACCCGGGCCATCACCTTGCGGTCCTGGAAGCTCAGATCCTTCGGTTGGTAATGGTACAGCGTGTGGCCGCGCCGCTTGGCTTCAAGTGCCATGGCGAAACTGCTGTCGCCGTTGATGTCGATATGTTCGATGGGATCCATCTGGATGGCGACGCCGAGACCCATTGCTTCCTCCGTCAGGTAAGCGCTTTTAACGAGCCGGGACTATGTGGTGATCGGGCCTGCCGGATCAACTGGATTTCCGGCTCAGTTCAATTGACTTTCGAGCACTTGAAGAACCCGCGTGACATCCACGCGCTCTGGCTCGCGGAGGTTGTCGAGCGCAAGAAAGTCACGCAGGCAGCCGATTGCCGCCCGCCGTTCGCCCTTGCGGGCCAAGAGCAGGCCCTCCTCGCGCAGCAAACTCGGGATGCCGGGCGCGAGCAACCGCATGTCGCGGATGACCTGCAGGGCCGGTTCCAGCTTGCCGTCGCGGAGCAGGCGCAACTTTATGTTGTTTTGCAATCGCAACAAAATATCGAGATCGCTGACATCGCTGTAATGGGCCTGGGTAAGCGCGGCATGCGCTCCCTGAAATTGGGTAAGCAGGGCGCGCAGGGCACGGGCATCCAGGTTCCTGCCGCCATTGAACGGATCGATAATGGCGCGCCCGCCGCCCCATTGCAGCCGGATCAGGAAATGGTTCGGAAAATTCAGGCCGCAGGCTTCAATCCCGAGTGCCCGCGCCGTCTCGATATAGAGAATGCCAAGAGCGACCGGCAGACCCTTGCGCCGGTCGATCACCCGGATCAGGTTCGCATTTTGCGGGTCGTCATAGGTTTCCTGATCACCTTCATAGGAAAAGTCACCGGTAATGGTCTGGCGCAGGGCAGCGTCCGGGGACTCTGCCGGGGCTTTCATCGCGGTTTCGGCGAGGCAGGCGAGATGGTCCCGGTATGGACTCAACGGCACGCCGGGGCTGTCCAGCGCGGCGAGCAGCAGGGCGGCTTCGCCGAGATCGCCGCCCGTCATGCCTGACTGGCCGAAGCGGGCGAGAGCTGTACGGGTGGCTTCCGGGTCGGGGGCCATTTCGGAGGTCATTATTTACGAGGCGCCACGGATGCGCACATAGCTGATGACATTGCGGACATATTTGATATTCCGCGCGTGATTGACGACGCGCTGCTGCTCCGCATTGTCCTGGGCAATGCCGAAGATATAGACGGTGCCGTTGACCGTATCGATGTCATAGTTGATCGACTGGATCGATCCGTCGAACAGCAGCTGCGCTTCAAGCTGGGTCTCGATCCAGCTGTCGCGGGCCTTGTCGATGATGTCCGATTTGTCGACGACCTGAACTTCGTTGATCACCTCGCGAACGCCATCCGCCTTCCAGGCGAGCCGGGCGGCCTCGATCCGGTCTTCCGGTTTTTCCACCGAACCGGTCAGCAGCACGCGCCCGTCATCTACGGAAAGCCCGACGGCGGAAAACAGATCCACGTTTGTCTGGAACAGATAGTGGTTGATCTCCGTCTTCAGCGCGATGTCCTTGGCTGTTCCCTCAAGCCCGCGTTCCGACTGGCTTGCGGTGGCGGCGGTCGCACCGGCGCCGATGGCAACGCCGACCGGGGTGCAGGCACCAAGGCCCAGCGGGGCGATCAGGAGAAGCAGGACGAAGAAGAGGCGGTTTTGCATCGGGTCACTCTATCGGTTGGGATCGACGGTCCAAGCATTCTGAATATGGCGAGGAATGCGCCAGTGTGCCACCGCGAAGAGGTCGAATCTAAGGCAATGGTTCGCGAGCCGGCTATCTCCATGCTGGACCCAGAGTGCGGCGCGTTCAAGGCGCCTCCGTTGCGAAAGCGAAACGGCATGGAGGGCGGCGGCCTCGGTTGGTCTCGCCTTCACTTCGATGATGGCAAGGATCTGGCCGCGTTCCGCGAGAATATCGATTTCGCCGACCTTCGTGCGCACGCGGCTCGCCAGCACCCTGTAACCCTTCAGGCGAAGGATCAGGCGGCAAAGCCATTCGGCCAGCGCGCCATAGCGGACGGCGCGGCGCTTGCGCTCTGTTTGGAACCCCGGCTTTCCGCTCGGGCGGGACATTACCCGGCCCCGTCCTTCAACTGCACGGCCCGGTCATAGATCGTCTTGCGGGGCAAACCGGTCTTCGCGGCGATTTCCTTGGCCGCATCCTTGACCTTCAGCCGGGTGAGGGCCTCCGTGAGCATGTCGTCCAGTTCCGCCTCGCCGATCTCGTCATGTTGCTCTGGCGGGCCGAAAAGCAGCACCGCTTCGCCCTTTGGCGGCTCCGTTTCCGCATAATGGCGGGCCAGATCCTCTAGCCGGCCACGGTTCACATCCTCGAACCGCTTTGTCAGCTCCCGCGCCACGGCCATGTCCCGTGGGCCGAGAACTTCTGCCGCCACAGCAAGGGATTCGGCCAGCCTGCGCGGTGCCTCGAAGAAGATCAGTGTGGCGCGCAGGCCGGAGACTTCTTCCAGAATGCGGCGGCGTTCGCCCTGTTTCGTCGGCAGGAAGCCGCCGAAAAAGAACCGGTCGGTCGGCAGGCCGGAAATGGAGAGGGCAACGATTGGCGCGGCGGGTCCGGGTACGGACGTGACCGGTGTTCCCTGCGCGGCCGCCTCGCGGACCAGCTTGTAGCCCGGGTCGGAAATGGTCGGCGTTCCGGCATCGGTCACCAGAGCGATGCTTTTCCCCTCGGCAAGCAGGCGGAGCAGTTCGGGCCGGCTGCGCTCCGCATTGTGATCCTGATAGGCGAGCATGCGGGCCTTGATGGCGAAGCGCTGCAGCAGGCGTCCGGTGAGCCGCGTATCCTCGCAGGCGACAATGTCGGCCGCGGCCAGTGTTTCCAATGCCCGGCGCGAGATATCGCCGAGATTGCCGATCGGTGTGGCAACCAGAATCAATCCTTCGACCGGACGCCCGGGGACCTCGGTGTGCCCCTCATCTTCCGGCTCCTGCATTGTGGCCGCGACAGGGGTTACGGCAGAGGTCACAATGGTGCCATCTTGCGGCGGTTTACTCTCGTCGCCGGCTTGATTAGCCTTTGGCGCCGAAGAGCGGGAGGAGATCTGAGGTGTATGAGTCTTCATACCGTACCGAAAATGACTGGGGTGACAGTCGAGTTATGGGAGGAACCGGGCGGTTTCTCCAAGCCCTTTTCGCCAGCGCGGCCGGGAAGGGCAGACTCTGCCTGCTTCCGGGCCTGCTTCTGAGCTGCCTCGCATTGGCAGCCTGCCAGACACCGAATCCCCTGTCGGGTTTCGGTCGGCAGTCCAGTGATGTGCCCACCACGACAGCGGAGCCGCTACCCTCTGCCGCGCCGCCGGGCGTGGCGGGAACGGGTACCGGTGAGCCGGGGTCGGGCAAGGGGCTCGCCGTTCCCGAGACGGAGCTGTCGCTGGAAACGCCCGCCACGCCGTTGCAGCTGGTTGAGCCGGAAGGAATGGCCGTTGGCGTTGCCATGCTGTTGCCGTTGAGCGGTGCCCGCGCCTCGGTCGGGCAAAGCATGCTCGATGCCGCGCAGATGGCGGTGTTCGACATCGCCGGTGATGATTTCAACCTGATGGTTTACGACACGCAAGGCACGCCGGAAGGCGCGGAGGACGCGGCCAAGCTCGCCGTGGCCGACGGCGCGAAGATCGTGCTCGGACCGCTCTATGGGCGTTCCGCCGCGGCTGTGCGGCCGATTGTGGCGGCGGCCGGGATCAATGCGGTTGCCTTTTCCAACGACCGCACCGTTGCCGGATCGCCGGTCCATCTGATGGGCCTGATGCCGGAGCAGCAGATCGAACGGGTGATCAGGTATGCCGTGCAGCGCGGCTACCGGCGGATAGGCCTGCTTCTGCCGCATGGCGGCTATGGTGATCTGGTGCTGGAAAGCGCCCGTGCCTCCGCCATCGCCTCCGGGGCAGAGATCACCCGGATTGCCTATTACGATCCGCTGGCCAGCGATTTCTCCGAGACCGCGCGGTCCTTCGCGGAATATGACAGCCGCCGGGAATCCCTGAAGATCCAGAAGGACGTGCTGGCCGGCCGGACCGATGAGATATCCCGGCAGGCCCTTGCCCGGCTGGAAGCGCTGGATACGCTGGGCGATCCGCCCTATGACGCGATCCTGATCCCGGAAGGCGGCAATGTGCTGCGCGCCATCGCGCCGCAGCTTGCCTATTACGATGTGGATACACGGCGGGTGAAGCTGCTTGGCACGGCGCAATGGGAAGATCCGAGCCTCGGCACGGAGCCTAGTCTGGTCGGCGGATGGTTCGCGGCTCCCCCCGTGCTTTACCGGGAAAATTTCGCGCTGCGGTATGAGACTGCCTTCGGCAAGCGTCCGTCGGGACTTGCAGCTCTCGCCTATGATTCGATTGCGCTGACCGTTTCCCTGCAACGCGGGGAAGGGGGCGCCAATTTCGGTGGCGCGGCGCTGATGTCGCGGAGTGGATTTGTCGCGCTGAACGGCCTCTTCCGCTTTGTCGAGGACGGCACGAACCAGCGTGGCCTCGCCGTCTTCGAGATAGGCGACAGGGCGCTTGATGTGGTCGATCCGGCGCCGGAAAAATTCATGGATCTGACGAACTAGCGGCTTCTGGTCAAACGGGTCGCGGGGGCGAGGCTCAGGCCTCGTCTTCGAGCTTTTCGGTCAGGGCGGCAATGACGGCGTTCAGCCGCTGCCGCCCTTCCAGGGTCGCCGCGAGCCGGCTGTGCGGTGCCTCGATGTAACCGGCCTCTTCCAGATCGGAGAGCAGGCTGGTGCCGAACAGCGTCTTCAGATCGCATCCGGCTTCCCGTTCCAGCCGGTCTTTGTCGACGCCGTCCCGCAGCCTGAGTCCCATCATCAGCATTTCGGTGAGGCGACCGGCCCGGCCGACAGCTTCTTCCTCCGAAATGCCGTGGCCCCGTTTACCGACACGGTCGAGCCAGATGGCCGGCGCCCGCACCGTTTGGATCGCCTTCGTAACAATTTGACCGCCGCTGTCTGAGGTGCGTATGCGGGAATGGGCGCCGGGACCGATGCCTGCATAATCGTGATAGCGCCAATAGACCAGATTGTGCCGGGATTCGTCCCCGCTGCGGGCGTGGTTGGAGATCTCGTAGGCTGGCATGCCCGCCTGTTCCAGCGCTTCCTGCGTTACTTCATAGAGCGCTGCCTGGGAGTCGTCCTTCGGCAGTTTGATCTCGCCCTTTGCGTGGCGGGCGAAGAACGGGGTCTCGGGCTCGATCGTCAGCTGGTAGAGCGAAATGTGATCGACGGCGAGTTCCAGCGCTTCGTTCAGCTCCGCGCGCCAGCCGGGCACGGTCTGTCCCGGCCGGGCATAGATCAGATCGAAGGACATGCGTTCGAAATTATCCCGGGCGATGCCGATCGCGCGCCGGGCTTCCGCCGCATCGTGCGTACGGCCGAGGAACTTCAGATCTTTGTCGTTCAGCGCCTGGATGCCGAGGGAAACGCGGTTCACCCCGGCTTCCCGGAAGGCGGCGAACTTGCCTGCCTCGACCGAGGTCGGGTTCGCTTCCAGGGTGATCTCGACCTGGTTGGTCCAGGGCCACAGACGGCGGATCTCGGAGATCACCGCATCCACTGTCTCCGGTTCCATCAACGAGGGCGTGCCGCCGCCAAAAAAGATGCTGGAGACGGTGCGTTCCGGTGCCAGTGCCTTGAAATATTTCAGCTCTTCAATGAACGCCGCACGCCAGCGCGCATGATCCACCTTCGCGGAGACATGGCTGTTGAAGTCGCAATAGGGGCATTTCGAGAGGCAGAAGGGCCAATGCACATAGACCCCGAACGGCTCCGCCGAGGCGGAGCTTATGCCTGCTCTATCCGGCATTGTCTCCGGCACCATTTGCGGCCTGGTCAAGGCCGACGCGTTTCAGGAGCTTCTCGAAAGCAACGGCCCGGTGGCTGATGGAATGTTTCCAGCCGGCATCGGATTCACCAAACGTCATGTCCTGTCCTGCCGGCACAAACATCGGATCGTAGCCGAAGCCGTTCGCGCCACGTGGCGGCCAGACCAGATCGCCGTGAATCCGGCCTTCGACGGATTCCGTGTGCCCGTCCGGCCAGCAGATGGTGAGGGCACAGACAAAGGCGGCGGAGCGGTCAGTATTTCCGCTGGCTGCCTGTTTTTGCAGTCCGTCCTCGACTTTCTGCATGGCCAGGGCGAAGTCCTTCTCCGGTCCGGCCCAGCGGGCGGAGTAGATGCCGGGATCGCCGTCCAGCGCGGTCACGCTCAGCCCGGAATCGTCCGCCAGTGCCGGCAGACCCGACCCCTCCGCGGAGGCGCGGGCCTTGAGTTCGGCATTGGCGATATAGGTGCTGCCAGTCTCTTCCGGCTCCGGCAGGCCGAGTTCGCCCGCCGAGACCACCTCAATCCCGAGCGGGCCGATCAGATCACGGATTTCCCGCAGCTTGCCCTGGTTGTGGCTGGCAATGACCAGTTTTTTTTCGGAGAAGGTGCGGCCCATGGATCAGCTCCCGATAGCGGCTTTCTGCAGGTCCACCAGCTCGCCGATGCCCTTGCGCGCAAGGCGCAGCATATCGGTGAAGGCCGCATCCTCGAACGGCTCTTCTTCGGCGGTGGCCTGGATTTCAACGATACCGGCCGTGCCGGTCAGCACGAAATTTGCGTCGGCCTCGGCATTGGAATCTTCCGGGTAATCGAGATCCAGCACCGGCATGCCTTTATAGATGCCACAGGAAATGGCCGCGACATGGTCGGTCAGCGGGATATCCTTGAGGGCGCCGAGCTTGACCAGTTTCTGCAAGGCCAGATGCAGGGCAACGAAAGAGCCCGTGATCGAGGCAGTGCGTGTGCCGCCATCGGCCTGCAGAACGTCGCAGTCGATTTTGATCTGGCGTTCTCCCAGGGCTTTCAGGTCGGTCACCGCGCGCAGGGAGCGTCCGATCAGGCGCTGGATTTCCTGGGTCCGGCCGCTCTGCTTGCCGCGTGCCGCTTCCCGGTCGGTCCGGGTGTGGGTCGAGCGCGGCAGCATGCCGTATTCGGCGGTTACCCAGCCGGAGCCGGAATTGCGCAGGAACGGAGGGACCCGGTCATCGATCGAGGCCGTGCAGAGCACGTGCGTGTCGCCGAATTTGACGAGGCAGGAACCCTCGGCATATTTGGCGAAGCCCGGCTCAAGACTGACCGCACGCATCTCGTCGGCGCTGCGCCCGGAAGGGCGTTTGGCTGTTCCGGTCATGGCGTTACTCCTGTTTTGCGAGCCATCAGGCGGCCCGTGCCGCGCTGGTTTGCGCCGGCTATTTAAAATGTCTGTTCGAAAGCGGGCCGCAACCTACTATCGGGTCCGGGATGCGTCCATGACTTTGCGCGGGTGCGGGCTCGGGTCTGGGTCCTGGGTGCGGGAAAGGGTCCGCCATGCATTCTGTCGCATTGACGGGTCGGGGGCCGCTGCCTAGATTCCGAATATGGAACATATGTCAGGCATCGGCGCACTCAACGCCCGCTCGCGGGAAATTTTGCAGCATATTGTCGATACCTATGTGGAAACCGGTGAGCCGATTGGCTCGCGGACGATTTCCCGGCGTATCGGTGACGTGCTGTCTCCAGCCACCATCCGCAACGTCATGGCGGACCTTGAAGAAGCTGGTCTGCTCTATGCCCCCCATACCTCGGCCGGGCGCCTGCCGACGGACCGGGGTCTCCGGATCGTGGTCGACGGGCTGCTCGAAATCGGCGGCGACCTGACCGAGAGCGAGCGCGGCACGATAGATTCCATGCTCGGTGCCACCGGACGCGGCTACGATGAAGTGCTTGAGGAAGCGACCAGTGCGCTGGCCGGCCTGTCGGCCTGTGCCGGACTGGTGATTTCACCGAAATCGGACCCTTCCCTGCGGCATATCGAATTCGTGCCGCTGACGGCCGGCCGGGCGCTGGTGGTGCTGGTGAACGAGCTTGGCCTGGTGGAAAACCGGGTGATCGAACTGCCGCCGGAAGTCCCGGCGTCGGTTCTGGTCCAGGCAACGAACTTTCTGAACACCCGCTTCCATGGCGCCTCGATCGATCAGGCGCTCAAGGATATCAAGGCGGAGATGGAGCAGCGCCGGAGCGAGCTGGACGAGTTGACGGCGCGGGTGGTCGAGAATGGCCTTGCCCTGCTCGCCGGTGGCGGACCCGATAGCGGATCGCTGATCGTGCGCGGCCAGTCCAAGCTGCTTGACGATGTGAACGCGGTCGAGGATCTGGAGCGGATCCGGTTGCTGTTCGATCAGCTCGAGCAAAAGCAGGGCATGCTGCGGCTGTTGCAGGCAACAGGCGATGCCGACGGGGTGCAGATCTTTATCGGTGCCGAGAACCAGTTGTTCGATCACACCGGCTGTTCGATGATCCTTTCGCCCTACCGGGATACGAAGAAACGGGTGGTCGGTGCCATCGGCGTGATCGGTCCGACCCGGATGAATTATGCCCGGATCATCCCCATGGTCGATTATACGGCCCGGCTGATCGGTCGCGTCATCGGTTGATTGCGAGGCCGAGCCGGGGTAAAGCAGGCGCTGCAGGCCCGGAATGATTGATTTCCCATTCCGGCCGCCCACATTTGGGCCTGACTTTCAGGATCTACAGACGAGAAAGAGCCGGGATTATGGCCGAAGACGACAAGAAGACAGAGCAGCACGCCAATCAGGACGCGGAGCCGCTGGTCAATCCTGACGACGGTATCATCGACATGGACGCCCTGATGGGTGGCGATGCGCCTCAGGAAGCGGATGCGGATTCCGAAGAGGATGGCGAGGACAGTGAGGCCCAGCAGTTGAAGGATCAGTTGATCCGGACCCTGGCCGAGCTTGAAAACACGCGCAAGCGCGCAGAGCGCGATATTGCCCATGCCCGGAAGTTCGCCATCACCGATTTTGCGCGGGATTTGCTCAGCGCCTCGGACAATCTTCGCCGCGCCGTTGAATCAGCGCCGGAAGACCGGGACGAGCTGGACATCACGCTGAAGAATCTGGTGATCGGTGTTGAGATGACCGAAAAGGAATTGCTCGGCGTCTTCGAAAAGCACGGCATCCGCAAGATCGACCCGATGGGCGAGAAGTTCGACTACAACCTGCACCAGGCGATGTTCGAGGTTCCGGATGCCAAGACCGAGCCCGGTATCGTGGTTCAGGTCATGCAGCCTGGGTATGTGCTGCAGGATCGCCTGCTGCGTGCCGCCATGGTCGGGGTGTCCAAGAAACCCGACGCGCAACAGGAACATGTAGACACCACGGCCTGATTTCACAGGTTGGCGGGCTGACCTGATTTCGCCGGGAGCAATGTCTCCCCGGCGGGATCGTGGCGCTTCAGGGCGTCTTTTGCCCGCTGCCGGTTTCCGACCGCATAGCAATAGACGCAGCCGTGCGGGCAGCTGTCATATCCTCCGATATCGCGGGATTCCGCACAGAGACAGCCCGGGCGGTTGCCCTTCCGGCGGGCCTTGAACGGCTGTCCCGCAATATCCGCCAGACGTTCCGCATCGATGCATTTTGCGGGCTCCAGACCATTGGCGAGCAGATTTGGCTGGGAGCACAGCGTTGCCGTCATGCCGGCGCCGGCCGCAAGGGCGCCCAGATCGCTCAATAATGCGGTCTTCTCGTCCTCTGCCGGATCCCACCATGTGAAATCCGCGCGTCCGGCGCTTTCATCCGTGTTCCGGCGGGTCTTGCGATAAATATGCGCGGCCGAGAGCGTTACCTCGTCCACGGCCCCGCGCAGCGCGGCGGCCAGGGTTGCGAAATTTTCGCGATGGAAATCCGGCGGCGTCAGGCTCGACCAGAATACCGGATCGTAGCGCCAGACCACGCAGCGCGGTCCGAACCTTTCCGCCAGCATTCTGATATCATCAAGGGCCGCGGTCACGGGCGGGACGCTGGTTTCCAGCGCGGTGGGATATCCTGTCACGGTGTATTGCACCACGAAGGGAACCCCGTTTCCGGCAAGCCGGTCGAAAATATCGCGGGCGGGCCGTGCGTTCCTTGTCCAGAACACGAACCCGTCGACATTCTGTCCCGCGAGGGGGACCCGTGACGGTTTGCCGCCATAGGGATTGGGGACGATCGCATATCCGGCATCGAGCCGGGCGCGCAGCCAGTCGCTATAGAAGGCGGGTATATCTGTCCGGTAGCTCGCAGAAATGATCATCGGTGGGTCGATTCTCGAAAAATGACGGGTTTCATCCACATTCCGATGCGAAATCCTATTCCACTTGGTTGCAGCGCGGCCAGACCCCGCCTATATAGCGGGTTGCCAAACACACCAATCGGGAACGGATGCGGCGCTTTCATAAGGCCGCTGGCGTTTGCTGAAGGATGAGGAAAACATGAGCAAAGTAATCGGTATCGACCTCGGAACAACAAATTCCTGTATCGCGTTCATGGACGGTAAGGACGCGAAAGTCATTGAAAACGCCGAAGGCGCGCGCACCACGCCGTCGATGGTTGCCTTCGCCGAAAGTGGCGAACGGCTCGTCGGCCAGGCTGCGAAGCGACAGGCGGTGACGAACCCTGAAAACACTCTTTTCGCAATCAAGCGCCTGATTGGCCGCCGGTTTGACGACAAGGACTCCAAGCGTTTCAACGATCTTGTTCCGTACAAGGTTGTCGCTGGCGAGAACGGCGATGCCTGGGTCGAGGCACGCGGTGAGAAATACAGCCCGAGTCAGGCGTCCAGCTTCACGCTGCGCAAGCTGAAGGAAGACGCTGAAGCCTATCTCGGCGATACGGTCGACCAGGCCGTGATCACGGTTCCGGCCTACTTCAACGACGCCCAGCGCCAGGCGACCAAGGATGCCGGCAAGATCGCGGGCCTTGAAGTTCTGCGCATCATCAACGAGCCGACGGCGGCCGCGCTGGCCTATGGTCTCGACAAGAAGAACAGCGGCATCATCGCGGTCTATGACCTTGGTGGCGGTACCTTCGACGTTTCCATCCTGGAAATCGGCGACGGCGTGTTCGAGGTGAAGTCGACCAACGGCGACACCTTCCTCGGCGGTGAGGACTTTGACCAGCGGATCATCGATTATCTTGCCGACGAGTTCAAAAAAGAGAACGGCATCGACCTGCGCCAGGACAAGCTTGCGCTGCAGCGTCTGAAGGAAGCCGGTGAAAAAGCCAAGATCGAGCTTTCCAGCTCGATGCAGACGGAAATCAACCTGCCCTTCGTAACGGCGGATCAGAGCGGTCCGAAGCACCTGAACATCAAGCTGACCCGGGCCAAGCTCGAAGCGCTTGTGGACGATCTGGTGCAGCGTACGGTCGATCCGTGCAAGGCAGCCCTCAAGGATGCCGGCGTCAGCGCCGGCGAGATCGACGAAGTGATCCTGGTCGGCGGCATGACCCGCATGCCGAAGATCGCGGAAACGGTGAAGAGCTTCTTCGGCCGTGAGCCGCATCGCGGCGTGAACCCGGACGAAGTCGTGGCGCTCGGCGCTGCGATCCAGGCTGGCGTGCTCAAGGGCGACGTCAAGGACGTCCTGCTGCTCGACGTGACCCCGCTGTCGCTCGGCATCGAGACGCTGGGCGGTGTCTTCACCCGTCTGATCGATCGCAACACGACGATCCCGACGAAGAAGAGCCAGACCTTCTCTACCGCCGAAGACAACCAGACCGCGGTCACCATCCGGGTATTCCAGGGTGAGCGCGAGATGGCGGCGGACAACAAGGTTCTCGGCCAGTTCGATCTGGTTGGTATCCCGGGCGCTCCGCGCGGCATCCCGCAGATCGAGGTCACCTTCGACATCGACGCCAACGGTATCGTCAACGTGTCCGCCAAGGACAAGGCGACCGGCAAGGAGCAGCAGATCCGCATCCAGGCCTCCGGTGGTCTGACCGATGACGATATCGAGCGGATGGTGCAGGAAGCGGAAGCCAATTCCGAAAGCGACAAGGCACGGCGTGAAAGCGTCGAGGTGAAGAACCAGGCCGACAGCGCGCTTCACGGCACGGAGAAAATGCTCGCCGACCATGGCGACAAGATCTCCGAGGAAGACCGCCGCGAGATCGACGAGCAGATGGCTGCCCTGAAGACAGCGATGGAAGGCGATGACTCAGCCGACATCAAAGCCAAGATGGATGCGCTGCAGCAGGCTTCGATGAAGCTCGGCGAGGCGATGTACAAGGCCTCGCAGGAAGCCGGTCCTGATGCCGCGGCTGCCGGCGATGCCGGTGACAGTGCCGGTGGCGATAGCGGTTCTGCTTCGACGGACGATGTTGTCGATGCGGACTTCGAGGAAGTCGACGATCAGAACCGCGACAACAAGTCCGCCTGATCCCAACGGTCCGGGCGGAGGAGCCGATGACAAACCGGCATCCTTCGCCCGTTTCCGACCAGGAAAGGCAGACGGCATATTGCTTTGCCGGACTGCTGACACCGTTGCGGGGACGATGACGCGCTATGGCAAAAAAAGACTATTACGAAGTTCTGGGGGTCGAACGCGGCGCTTCGGATGCGGAAATGAAATCCGTATACCGCAAGCTAGCCATGCAGTATCACCCGGATCGAAATCCCGATAATCCCGACGCAGAAGCCAAGTTCAAGGAATTGAACGAGGCTTATGACGTTTTGAAGGACGAGCAGAAGCGGGCAGCCTATGACCGCTTCGGGCACGACGCCTTTGAGGGCGGCATGGGTGGCGGTGGCGGCGGAGGTGCCGGTTTTGGCGGTTTCGCCGATATCTTCGACGAGATGTTCGGAGATTTCATGGGCGGCCGGCGCGGTGGCGGCCGGCGCGGCTCGGACCTGCGCTACAACATGGCCATCAGCCTGGAAGAGGCTTTCAAGGGCAAGCAGACCGAGATCCATATTCCCAGCTCCGTCCCGTGCGATGAATGCAAGGGCTCCGGCGCCGAGAAGGGAAGCCAGCCCGTCACCTGCACGACCTGCCACGGTCACGGCAAGGTAAGGGCGCAGCAGGGTTTCTTCACGATTGAGCGGACCTGCCCGCATTGTGGCGGCAACGGCACGCGGATCGAAAAGCCGTGCAAGAGCTGCGGCGGCAACGGTCGGGTGCAGAAGGAAAAGACCCTGTCGGTGAATATTCCGGCCGGTGTCGAGGATGGCACGCGTATCCGTTTGAGCGGAGAGGGTGAGGCCGGACCGCGTGGAACGGCCCCCGGAGATCTCTATCTGTTCCTGGCAATCGCCGATCATCCGATCTTTCAGCGCGAAGGTGCCGATATCTATTGCCGGGTTCCGCTGCCGATGACGACCGCCGCGCTTGGCGGTCAAATCGAGGTTCCGACAATCGAAGGCGGTCGCGCCCGGATCACCGTTGGCGAGGGTACGCAGAGCGGCAAGCAGTTCAGGCTCAAGGGCAAGGGCATGTCCGTGCTCCGCAGCCCGGCCCGGGGCGATCAGTATGTCGAGGTGATCGTCGAGACTCCGGTTAATCTCAGCAAGCGCCAGCAGGAATTGCTCGAAGAATTTGCCGCCGGCCAGAACGACAAGACAAGCCCGCAGTCGGCTGGTTTTTTTGACCGAGTCAAGGATCTCTGGGATGATCTCAGGGACTGACTTTGCCTGAAAAGAGCATTTGTATCAGATGAGCGCCGGCCTTTTGGGGCCGGCGTTTTT
The DNA here is from genome assembly GCF_963974195.1 of uncultured Nisaea sp. NCBI lineage: Bacteria > Pseudomonadati > Pseudomonadota > Alphaproteobacteria > Rhodospirillales > Thalassobaculaceae > Nisaea > uncultured Nisaea sp. The sequence continues at coordinate 16,496 of NZ_CAXBDC010000055.1, read as the reverse complement.
CGTAGCGCCCGGGCAAATTATGGTAGTCAGCCATATTGCGGAAATGGCGAAACACCCCTGGTCATCCCGGTAGTATTTTTACTTAAGCTTTTGTTTTTCTTGATTCTATATCGATGGCGGTAGCAATGGCACGACCTTCGTGCCGGAGGAATTCCAGCCCGGCACGACGCACCGCCAGTGCGTAGCGCACTGTGAAGCGCTCGGTATTGGACATGTTTTGCAGGGGTAGGGCCAGGAGTGCGCGGATTTCCTGGTTCAACACCCCGGCACGTTCCTCCAGGAGCCGCTCCGTCTCCTCCGGCCCCGCGGTTTCCGAGAAATAGACCGCAGCGAGAAAATCGGACCTGAGCCGTTCCCCGGCACCCGCCTCCTGGACCCTTTGACGCAAGATGTCATAGCCGAGTGTGGTGATTTCAAAGTGCCGAGAGTCGAGGGAGCCATTTGCGGACCCGCTCTCGGTAATGGCGCCACGGGCCTTCAACTTGCTCAGGGCGGGGTACAGGCTCCCGGCACTAACCGACTGGAAATGGGCAAAGTCGTTATTGATCCGGCGCCGGATCTGGTATCCGTTCGCCGCCCCCTTCGACAAGGCGCCTAATATGATATCACTGATTTCAAACATTTTATCAGCTCGATATATCAGATAAAATCAGTGAAAACGAGACTTTTGACGGACCGTGCACCTTGGCATGACGAGCGGTCTCGACAGGTACGGGAAAGCAGGTTAGGACCATCAGAGCGAAAAAAATCCTGTCCGGGAGGGCTTAATGGGCAAGACAAAAGTTGGAATCATGGGCATCGCCGGATTTATGGGCCGGATGATTGCCAAACAGGTTCACGAGAACCCGGAAGCCGAGATTTCCGGCGGTACTGTTCTTCGGGGTAGTGCTGAAGAGGGCGTTGAAATTGCTGCACTATGTCAGCTTGAAGGGGTGACGGTCAAAACCGTCTCGGACCCTCGCGCGGTGATCTCTTCATCCGATGTTGTGATCGATTTCACGCTTCCGGCCGTCACGGTTGAGCATGCGCGGATCGCGTCCGAATGCGGCACGGCATTCGTCGCGGGCACGACGGGCCTGACACCGGAGCAGGAAGCCGCCCTGGCCGATGCCGCGAAAAACATCCCGCTGGTCTATGCCCCGAACATGAGCCTCGGGGTCAACCTGCTGTTCGACCTGGTGAAGAAGGTCGCAGGCGCCCTGAGCGATGATTTCGATATCGAAATAGTTGAAATGCACCATAAGCGGAAAATCGATGCGCCTTCCGGCACCGCGCTTGGTCTTGGCAAGGCGGCGGCCGAGGGACGCGGCGTCAGTCTGGATGACAAAGGCGTGTTGTCGCGGGAAGGCGTCACGGGCGCCCGCGAAGCGGGACAAATCGGCTTTGCCACGCTGCGCGGCGGCGATGTGGTCGGAGAGCACACCGTTATTTTCGCCGGACCTAATGAACGGATCGAGCTGACGCACAAAGCAACCAGCCGGGATATCTTCGCCGCCGGAGCCGTGCGCGCTGGAATCTGGGCTGCGGGCCGCAAGCCGGGGCTCTATTCCATGGCGGATGTTCTCGGCCTCTGATGGAGCCCGGTATCAGGCGGAGCGGACTTCTTTCAGCGCGCTGGTTAGGCTGTCCGCGAATTCCTGCTTTTCGGGAGGCGACAAAAAGGCGCCGATTTCGAGGGATTGACCATGGGTGCGCAGCATCAGCCGGTCCGGCCCGCTGCGCTCTTCCTCGACCCTGACATTCAGCCAGTACGGCTGCAGGTGCTTTTCCATGACCCGGCGCCCGCGGACAAAACGCTCGACGGTCAGTGCGGCCCGGGTCAGATGAACCGTTTCATATCGCCGCGCGTCGCGATAGCTGAGCCGGAAGGTGATGTAGATCAGCAGGACATCAAGCCCGAAGAAACCGAAAACAGGCCAGGCACCGGCGATCCAGAAAGCTGTCCCTATGGCAATGCTGCAGCAGGTGATTGCCGCCATCAGAATCAGGAATCCCCGGGGCGACAGGCTCCGGTGCGGATAGAGAATGGCATCGAAGAGTGCGTCGTCGGGTCTTGTTTCACCCCTGTTTTCAGCGTGTGTCACCGCCTGTGTCCGGACTTGTTGCATGGTATTTCATCAAGGCTCTACCCTGTGGCGGGCGCAGGGCAAAGACAACCTGAAAACAGGACGCGCCTGAAAGCAAGCGAGAGAGTGCGGGTGTTATGGCTAAACGGATGACCAATGCGGCGGTGGACGAGTTTTTCCAGCGGTTGAGTGATCGCGAGCCGGAGCCGAAAGGCGAGCTGAATTACGTCAATCCCTACACGCTGCTGGTCGCCGTTGTGCTTTCCGCGCAGGCCACCGATATCGGCGTGAACAAAGCGACGGGTCCCTTGTTCAAGGTCGCGGATACACCCGAGAAAATGGTCGCTCTCGGGCTTGAGCGGGTGCGCGACTATATAAAGACGATCGGGCTGTTCAATTCGAAGGCCAAGAACGTCATCGCGCTCTCGGAGATCCTGATCCGGGAGCATGGCAGCATCGTGCCGCAGGACCGGGACGAGCTGGAAAAACTTCCGGGTGTTGGCCGGAAGACCGCGAATGTGGTTCTCAATATGGCGTTCGGCCAACCGACCATCGCCGTCGATACGCACCTTTTCCGCGTTGCCAACCGCACGGGCATGGCCGCGGGCAAAACCCCGCTTGCGGTGGAACTCGCCCTGGAAAAGCGGATACCCGGGAAATGGATGCTGCATGCGCATCACTGGCTGATCCTGCACGGACGCTATATCTGCAAGGCACGCAAGCCGGTTTGCCCGGTATGTCCGGTTTCGGATCTGTGCAATTTCAAGGAAAAGACGCTGGAGCCTGCCTGATCTGGCTCAGCTTTGTGCCGCGCGCGAGATGCCCCGCCGCAACAGACTGACAAAGCACTCGTCCCGCACCAGCTCGCCGTTACGCCGTGGCCGGAACTCGTAATAGGTCACGGCAAGATCGTGATTGAGCTCATAGAGAAACAGGTCAAGCACACAGGCATCCGTGCGGTATTGCCAGACCACAGCGGACATGTCGTTCCGGATGAAGGCCGGCTTGCCGAGAATGGCCGAAAGATCGTGCAGCCCAAGATCGAGCAACCGGCCCGGATCGCGTTCTTCCGGGCTGAAGGCAGGCGGGCTTGGCGGGACGGGGAGGCTGGCGACCGATGCGGGGTCCTTCTGCCCGGTCTGGCCGGTGGCCGGTGCTATCGATTTCCCCACGGTAACAGGCTGCTGAACCCGTCCGGTACTCGCCGTTTTCTGTACGGCGGCGCCGCAAGCCGAAAGAGTGAAGGCGATCAGGAGAAAAACAAAAAAACGCACCGGCACTGACTTACTCCGACGTCTCCGGCACACTCGCGGTGTCGTCCTTGAAGACTGCGATGTCGCCGTCGATCTGGCCGCCAAGCTCGACTTCGAGCTGACCGAACCGCACGGAACCGGTGATACGGCCGCTGCTGCGCACATGCAGGGTCTTCCGCACGACGAGCGTGCCTTCGAAGCGTCCGCCGATGATTGCCTCGTCGATCATGACCTTGCCCTTGAAATGACCGGAATCGGTGACTTCAAGATGGCGGCTGTTTTCCAGCGTCGCATCGACGGTGCCTTCGACAATGAGACTGTCGCAGGCCGTGATCTCGCCCGTCAGGGAAATCTCGGGTCCGACCGTAAGCTTCTTGCTCTCGGAACGGGGCGCGCCGCCACGCCGGCTGGACGAGCCGGGAAGATCGAGAGTCCGGCGCGGGATTTCCGGTACGAACCCGGATGAGGAAGGTTTGCTCGGTTGCATTCTGGACTCCTCGTCCGGCTTCTTGGTTGTAACCTCTTCAGAGACGGGCGCCGCCGGGTCCAAGCGTGCCTCCGAAGGATGCTGTTCATCCGTCGCGTTGTTCCCGAAAGAGGGGCTCGTGCGTGCGGTGCTGTCTGTGCCGGATTTTTTACGCCGAAACATCAGATCGTCAACTCATATAATTGCAGAAGAGACCATGGCCATCGACCTTAATACTCAAGGACTTATTATCATTTCTTCATGTCACTCCGCAAGCGCTCGAAACGATGCAGCATAAAAGCCGTCGCAATGACCGGTCCGGCGAAGTTCACAATGGGGATGGTCATGACGGCCGCGATCAGCACGCCACTGATGAAAACCGAGCCTGCCTTGCGCTTCCGTAACTCCTTGGTTTCCGCGGGTGAAAGCCGTCTCAGGGCCACCATTTCGAAGAATTCCCGGCCCAGCAAATACCCGTTCGCACTGTAAAATATGACAGGGTTAATGAACGGGACCAGCAGAAAGAATGCCAGCGCATAAATTGGCAAAAGCAGAACATTGATTAAGACAGTAATGCCGAGAAATTTAAGGCTTTCCAGAACGGTTTCGGTGAAAGGCTGGGGGCGTGCGGGACCAAGCGCCGGATAATGCTTCGTTTCCACGGCCTTGCAGACGGAGTCCAGAAACAGGCCGGAGATTATGTTGGCGGCACCGGGGAAAAACAGAACGCCCAGGATCACCACGATCAGGCTGGCGACCCAGGCCGCCGCATCATCCAGCCACCCGCCGAAAAACGAAAACCAGTCGAGGACGTACCAGACCGCTGCCCCGAGCAACAGGATCGCCATGATCGATCCGACGACACTGATGATGATCGGATTGCGGAGCCTGGGATCCGTCATCTGACCGATGGTGGCGGACAAGGCTGAAAACATGGGCGCTCTCTTCTTCTTTCTGGCGTTGTCACCGGAACAAGTGGGACCGCATGCGGCGTGGTCCAATGCATCAGGGCCGAAAAAGCATAGGAACCCTGCCCGCGCAAGAGCGGCGGCGGCATTCGGTGATCGCGGCCTTTCCATGCCGTCCCCGCTCCAGTACCTTGTCGCGCGCATGAGCGGACATGCCGTCCGCCGCCTTTCTTTTGTTCTGTATCCGGGAGCCTGCTCCAGATGGTAGCCAAGTCCATTGATGTCACATGTATCGGTAATGCGATCGTCGACGTTTTTTCCCAAGCCACTGACGATTTCCTGGCCGAAAACGGCATCGAAAAAGGGGCAATGAACCTGATCGACGCGGAGCGCGCCGAGTTGCTCTACAGCAAGATGGGCCCCGGCATGGAAATGTCCGGAGGATCCGCCGGCAACACAGCGGCCGGGCTCGCCTCTCTCGGCAGCAAGGCCGGTTATATTGGCAAGGTGCAGGACGACGTTCTTGGCAAGGTCTTCCGGCATGACATCACGGCGGTTGGTGTGCGCTTCGAGACGGCGCCGACCCTGGATGGCCCGCCGACGGCCCGGTCCCTGATCATGGTGACGGCGGATGCCCAGCGCAGCATGAACACCTTTCTCGGCGCCTGCGTGCAGCTTGGCCCGGTGGATGTCGATCCGGACCTGATCGCGGACAGCCGCGTGGTCTATCTGGAAGGCTATCTGTTCGATCCGCCGGAAGCCAAGAAGGCCTTCATCAATGCAGCCAGGACCGCGCACGAGACCGGGGGCAAGGTATCGCTCACCCTCTCCGATCCGTTCTGTGTCGACCGCCATCGGGATGCCTTCCTCGAGCTGGTCGATCACCATGTCGATATCCTGTTCGCCAACGAGGAAGAGCTGAAGTCGCTCTACCAGACGAGCGATTTCGACGAAGCATTGCAGAAGGTGCGGGAAAACTGCGAGACGGCGGCGATCACCCGTGGCGCGCAGGGCTCCGTTGTTCTGCACAAATCGGAAGTCCATGTGATCGATGCCGAGCCGGTGGCCAAGGTCGTCGATACGACCGGCGCGGGCGATCTTTTCGCCGCCGGTTTCCTGCATGCCTATTGCCGTGACCTGGAGCCTGCCGACTGGGGCCGGGCCGGCGGTGTTGCCGCGGCGGAAATCATCTCGCATTACGGCGCCCGGCCGGAGGCCAATCTGAAAGAGCTTCTGGCGGCGCGGCTTGGCTGAGACCATGTCCAGCGTCAGGGGCTGGCTTGCGGAGACGGCGGCGCTGTATCTGAAGCGCCGCATTCTGATCGTTTTTCTGCTGGGCTTTTCCAGCGGTCTGCCCCTGCTGCTTTCCTTTTCGACCCTGAGCGCCTGGATGCGCGAGTCCGGGGTCGATCTGACGACCATCGGCCTGTTTGCCCTTGTCGGGACGCCCTACACGCTGAAATTCTTCTGGGCGCCCCTGATGGACAGTCTGAGGCTGCCGCTTCTCGGCCGTCTGTTCGGCAGACGGCGGAGCTGGCTGATCCTGACCCAGCTTGCCCTGATGCTGTCGATCATCCTGCTCGGTGGCACCGACCCGGTGAACAACCCTGGACTGATGGCGTTGATGGCCGTTGCCGTGACCTTCTTCTCGGCCAGCCAGGATATCGTGATCGACGCCTTTCGCATCGAATCCCTGCCGGAATCCGAGCAGGGCGCCGGTGCGGCGGCCTCGACCTTCGGCTATCGGATCGGGATGCTTATTGCCGGGGCGGGTGCGCTTTTCCTGGCGGACGCGATTGGCTGGTTCGTGGCTTATCTCGCCATGGCGAGCCTGATGTTGGTTGGCCTGGGCGCGGTTCTCGTGAGCCCGGAGCCGGATGCCAGCGCGGAAGCGGAAAAGCAGACACGGGAGAATGAGTCCGCCGCTGAATGGGCGCACCGGGCGATTTTCACCCCGTTCTCGGAGTTCCTGTTGCGGCGGGGCGCTCTGCTGGTCCTGGCCTTCATCCTTTTCTACAAGCTCGGGGATGCCTTCCTCGGCACGCTGACGAACCCGTTCTATATCGATCTCGGTTTCACCAAGACGGAGATCGCCCAGGTGACCAAGGTGTTCGGCCTTGTCGCTCTGCTGGTGGGGTTGTTTGCCGGCGGTGCCCTGGTGAAGCATATGGGGCTGCTGAAGGCGCTGCTGCTCTGCGGCGTGCTGCAGGCCCTGTCGAACCTGGTATTTGTCGGGCAGGCCGTGGCCGGGCACGATATCTGGATGCTGACGGTGACGATCGGGGTTGAGAACTTTACCGGCGGCATGGGAACGGCCGCCTTCGTCGCCTATCTTTCAAGCCTGACGAATGTCGCCTTCACAGCCACTCAATATGCCCTGCTGTCATCCTTCATGGCTTTCGGGCGCACCATCCTCAGCTCCGGCGGCGGATGGGTCACGGATCATATTGGCTGGATCGGGTTTTTCATCGCTTCGACGGCGATTGCGGTACCCGGCCTGATCCTGCTGCTGGTTCTGATGCGGATGTTTCCGCCGGAGCCCGTGTCCGGCGGAAAACCGATAAGCTGAGATATGGGGCTCAGGCCGGTGCGGTTGACCGGTCGAGAGCGTATCCGGCGGAACGGACCGTGCGGATCAGATCGGATTCCGCCTCGATATTGATGGCCTTGCGCAGACGGCGGATATGCACGTCGACGGTACGCGGCTCGACATAAATGTCGGGGCCCCAGACCCGGTCCAGCAGCTGCTCCCGGGAGAACACCCGGCCCGGATGCTCCAGAAAATAGCGCAGCAGCCGGAATTCGGTCGGGCCGAGATGAATTTCCCGGCTGTTCCGGCGCACCTTGTGGGAGGCCAGATCCATTTCGAGATCTTCGAATTCCAGGGTTTCGGCGTCGCTCGCCGGGCGCGTCCGGCGCAGCACGGCGCGGATCCGGGCGATCAGCTCGCTCGGGCTGAAGGGCTTGGTGATGTAATCGTCAGCACCCGCATTCAGGCCACGGATCCGGTCACCCTCGTCGCCGCGCGCTGTCAGCATGATTACCGGCACGGCTTTGGTTTCGGGTGTGCGGCGCAATCTGCGGCAGACCTCGACGCCGGAGAGAAGCGGTAACATCCAGTCCAGCAGGATCAGGTCGGGGCTTTTTTCCATGGCCAGCAGCATGGCTTCCTCGCCATCGCCGGCTTCCAGGACTTCGAATCCTTCCCGCTCAAGATTGTAGCGCAGCAGAGTGACGATGGGGGCTTCGTCCTCCACGATCAGGATTTTGGGGTGCATCATGTTCATAGGACACTAACTCTCGATATGAACGCTCTCATTCAGGCATCGTCACGACATAGCTGGCATCCTCGCCCTTGGGGCGGTCGGCCTGCATTTTCGTGCCTTTGATCTGGAAATGCACGGTCTCGGCGATGTTGGTCGCGTGATCGCCCATGCGTTCCAGATTCTTCGCGATGAACAGAAGATGAGTGGACGCGGAGATATTCCGCGGATCTTCCATCATGTAGGTCAGCAGTTCTCGGAACAGGCTGGTATAGAGCTCGTCGATATCCTCATCCCGGTGCCAGGCGGCAATTGCGAGATCAAGATTGTCGTCCGCGTAGGCATCCAGCACATCCTTGATCAGGGACTGGACCAGGCTGCCGATGCGCACGATGCCATTGGCCGGCGGGATCTCGGGCAGGCTGCTGAGAACAATGGCCCGTTTGCCGATATTCGCGGCGTAATCGCCGATGCGCTCAAGGTCGCTGACGATCTTCAGGCTGGCCACGACCGTGCGCAGATCGCCCCCGAGCGGCTGACGCAATGCCAGCAGCCGAAGGCTCATGGCCTCGATCTCGGTTTCCAGATGGTCGATCGGAGCGTCGGCTTCGCGGACCCGCTGGGCGAGCGCCTGGTCACGCCGGTGTACGGCTCGCACGGCGGCTTCACACTGGCTTTCGACAAGGCCGCCCATCTGGGCGATCTTGGCCTTGAGGGCCTCGAGATCCTCGTCGAAAGAGCTGACTATGTGGTCGTTTGCACCCATTAAACTATGATCCGTGAACGCGCTTAACCAAACCGGCCGGTGATGTATCCCTGCGTGCGGGAGTCGTTCGGGTTGGTGAAAATCTGCTCGGTATCGCCAACCTCGACCAGCTCTCCCAGGTGGAAGAAGGCGGTGCGCTGGGAAACCCGGGCTGCCTGCTGCATGGAGTGGGTCACGATGACGATGGTGTAGTTCTCGCGCAACTCATCAATCAGCTCTTCGATCTTCGCGGTGGCGATCGGATCGAGGGCCGAGCAGGGCTCGTCCATCAGGATCACTTCCGGATTGACCGCGATGGCGCGGGCAATGCAGAGGCGCTGCTGCTGGCCGCCGGAAAGGCCGGTGCCGGGCTCCAGCAGGCGATCCTTGACTTCACCGAACAGGCCCGCCTTGGTCAGGCTGGTCTCGACGATCTCGTCGACATCGGCCTTGCTCTGGGCCGTGCCGTGAATGCGCGGGCCGTAGGCGATATTGTCGTAGATCGACTTCGGGAACGGGTTCGGCTTCTGGAACACCATGCCGACGCGGGCACGGAGCTGTACCGGATCGAGCGAGGAGTCGTAGATATCGTCGTCGTCCAGCGTGATCTTGCCTTCGACGCGGCAGATGTCGATGACATCGTTCATCCGGTTCAGGCAGCGCAGGAAGGTGGACTTGCCGCAGCCGGACGGGCCGATCAGCGCCGTAACTTCGTTCGGCTTGATGTCCAGATCGACATCCATCAGGGCCTGCTTCTCTCCGTAGAAGACCTTGACCTTGTCGCCCTTCATTTTCGGCGTCACGTTCGGGGACGTCGCTGTCGACGCCGGGGAGGTGTCGGACTTAGCCATCTTTTTTTTCTCGCTCATGGAATTACCTCTACCAGCGCCGTTCGAACTTCTTGCGGAGCATGACGGCCACAATGTTCATGAAAATCAGAAAAGCAAGCAGCACCATGATCGCGGCGGAGGTCCGTTCGACGAAGGCGCGCTCGGGGCTGTCCGCCCAGAGATAGATCTGCACCGGCAGTACGGTCGCCGGATCGGTGAAGCCGCCGGGTACGTCGACGATAAAGGCGATCATGCCGATCATCAGCAGCGGTGCGGTCTCACCGAGGGCCTGGGCCATGCCGATGATCGTGCCGGTCAGAATGCCGGGCATGGCCAGCGGCAACACATGATGGGTCACGACCTGCAGCGGCGAGGCACCGAGCCCGAGGGCGGCCTCGCGGATCGAGGGCGGCACGGCTTTCAGGGCGGAGCGGGCGGCGATGATGATGGTCGGCAATGTCATCAGTGCCAGCACCATGCCGCCGACCAGCGGGGCGGAGCGCGGGAAGCCGAAGAAGTTCAGGAACATCGCGAGGCCAAGCAGACCGAAGACAATGGAGGGCACGGCCGCGAGGTTGTTGATGTTCACCTCGATCAGGTCGGTCCACCGGTTCTTCGGAGCAAATTCCTCAAGATAGATTGCCGCCATCACCCCGATCGGGAAGGACAGAAGCAGTGTGATCACCAGGGTCAGCAAGGAGCCGGTGACGGCGCCGAGAATACCAGCTTCTTCCGGCTCGCGGCTGTCCGCCTTCATGAAGAAATCGGTGTTGAAGCGCGCTTCGATCCGGTCGTTTGAATCGAGCTTGTCGTACCAGCTCAGCTCTGTGTCCGTGACCCGGCGATTGGCTTCCACGAGGGTCCGGTCGACATAGCCCTTGGTCAGCATGTCGATATCGTCGGAAGCCTTGATCCAGAGATCAAGGGTCTGGCCGACAAGCGACGGGTCCTCGATGACCATGTTGCGCAGATCGAACCCGGCGTTCGGCGAGACGAAATTGTAAAGCTTGCGCTTGTCCGAACGGCCGGTGACCTCCGGGAAATTGTCCCGCAGGTTCTTTTTGACCATACCGCCATAGTCGGCCGTCTTCAGCTGTTCGACATCTCCTGTTCCGGCCGGATCGAGATATTCCGGATCGAAAGAGATATTCAGCTTGATGTAGGTTTGCAGGAACGCCGTATAGCCGGTGCCGGTGATGCTTCCGACAAGGAATACCAGCATCAGGCCCGCGGCGATGATGCTGCCGAGGCCATAGAGCCGGAAGCGACGTTCCGCGGCGTAGCGTTTCTTCAGCCGGTCCCCGCTCAGTGGCGTCCGGCGGATTTCGGTGCTCGGCTTCGAGTTCATGATCGCGTCAGTCATATTTTTCCCGATATTTCCGGACCACCCGAAGGGCGACCACATTCAGACCGAGGGTGATGAAGAAGAGCACAAGACCGAGGGCAAAGGCCGCGAGTGTCTTGGCGGAGTCGAATTCCTGATCGCCGACCAGCAGGGTAACGATCTGCACTGTCACCGTGGTGACGGCTTCGAACGGGTTGGCCGTCAGGTTCGAGGCGAGGCCGGCGGCCATCACCACGATCATGGTCTCGCCGATGGCGCGGGAGACAGCCAGCAGGAAGGCGCCGACAATACCCGGAAGGGCGGCCGGAAGGATGACATGCCGGATGGTCTCCGACTTGGTGGCTCCCAGTCCGTAGGAGCCGTCACGCAGTGACTGCGGCACCGAATTGATCACGTCGTCCGAGAGCGAGGAGACGAAAGGTATGATCATGATACCCATCACCAGACCGGCCGCGAGGGCGCTTTCCGAGGAAACGTCGAGCCCTACTCCCTCACCCCAGCCCCGGATCAGCGGAGCCACGGTCAGGGCCGCGAAGAAGCCGTAGACCACGGTCGGGATACCGGCCAGCACTTCCAGCATCGGCTTGGCAATGGCGCGGAACCTGGGATTGGCATATTCCGCCATGTAGATCGCGGAGAGCAGACCGATCGGACCCGCCACCAGCATCGCGATCAGGGTGATCAGCAGGGTACCGGCGAAGATCGGCACGGCGCCGAAGCTGCCGGAGGCGCCTACCTGCTCGGCGCGGATTGCTGTCTGCGGGCTCCAGTGAAGACCGAAGAGAAAGTCGAAGAAGGGGATGCGGGCAAAGAAGCGCAGGCTCTCGAAGATCAGCGACATGACGATGCCGACGGTGGTCAGGATCGCGATCAAGGAGCAGATGATCAGCAGGACGCGGATGATACTCTCGACCGCGTTGCGGGCCCGGAAGTTCCGGCTGATCCGGGAGCGGGCCCAGGCGAGGCCAAGCAGCGCGATGCAGACCACGCTGCCGACCATGGACCAGAAGCCGATGGATTGCAGCGCCAGATACCGCTCCGTGGCGGCGACAATGGCCGGGCTGGCCACCCGGCTTGTCGCATTACCGCTGGAGAGGTTCCGGATATCGGTCAGCATCAGGGAATAGTCGTCCGCACTTTGCGGCATGATCGACGCATCGAGGCCCGACATTACCATGTGATCGACGATCTGCGGCTGGATCACCAGCCAGATTGCCAGCAGAAGTATTGCCGGCAGTCCGCAACCGAGTGCGACGAACATGCCGTAGTAGCTCGGCAGTGAGTGCAGGATGCGGGCATCGCCCGATGCGGCGAAAACGGACCTTGCCCGGCCGATCGCGTAGCCGACGACAGACAGTCCGATGACAACCAGAATAAGGAAAAAGCTGTTCATAGTGCCCCGCCGGCGGAGGTTGCTCATGGCCGCGGCAGGAGGTGCCGGGCCGCATTAAGTCGCTGTCTTTATGGATCCACGGTTCCGTGCGGGTCCATAAAGACAGGGGAGAGGCGGCGGACCGCCTCTCCCGAGACCAATTACATGGTCAGGTTGGTTTTGTTCGCGGCAGCAGCGCGATACTTTTCGCGGTCTGCGCCCGGCAGCGGGATCAGACCCTTGTCGGACAGATAGCCGTCGTCGCCGATGGCTTTTTCGCTGGTGAATTCAGCGACATATTCCTCGATGCCCGGAACCACGCCGATATGCGCGGACTTCACGTAGAAGAAGAGGGAGCGGGAAATGCCATAATCGCCGGATGCGATGTTGTCGAAGGTCGGCTGTTTGCCGGCAACGCTCGCACCTTTGATCTTGTCGCTGTTCTGGTCGAGGAAGCTGAAGCCGAAGATGCCCATGGCAACCGGGTTAGCCTGCAGCTTCTGAACGATCAGGTTGTCGTTCTCGCCAGCTTCGATGAACTTGCCGTCTTCCCGCATGGAGTCGGAAATCTTGCGGAAGCCCTTCTTGTCGGCCTTGCGCATGTCGGCAAGCATCTTGAAGGACTTGGCGCCCGGGCGCATGGCCAGCTCGACGAAAGCGTCGCGGGTACCGGACGTCGGCGGCGGGCCGAGGACTTCGATCGCTTCGTCCGGCAGGGACGGATCGATTTCGGACCAGTTGTTGTACGGGTTCTTGACGATCTTGCCGTCAACCGGAACTTCAGCGGCGAGAGCCAGGAAGATCTGCTGCTTGGTCAGGTTGAAGGTCGGGCCGCCCTTGGCGTTGCCGATGACGATGCCGTCAAAGCCGATTTTCACTTCGACGATGTCGGAGACACCGTTTTTGGCGCAAAGCTCGACTTCGGACTTCTTGATCCGGCGCGACGCGTTGGTGATGTCGGGATGCTGGACGCCCACACCGGAGCAGAACAGCTTCAGGCCGCCACCGGAACCGGTGCTTTCGACGACCGGCGTCTTGAAGCCGCTGGTCTTGCCGAACGTTTCTGCAACGGTCGTGGAGAACGGGAATACAGTAGAGGATCCGACGATGCGGATCTGGTCACGGGCTTCCGCAGCCGCTGCAACAGCGATAACGCCGGCGAGGGCGAGCGGGATAGCCTTGATGATGGATTTCCTAAGCACGATTTTGCCTCCGGGACATAGGAGTGTGATCGACTGTGCCCGGCACAGTTCCGAGCCGGGTCGCCCCGTTCCTACGCCGCTCCTGAGACCCTATTACTACGGAAATGTGAAGGTTTTGTTTCAGCCGGCGGCGAAAAGTTGCGATTTGGTGACGGCCGGTGCCTTGCACGGGATATAGACCGTGAAAGTGCTGCCTTCGCCGACCTTGCTGTCGATCGTCAGGGCGCCCCGGTGGCGGCTGACAATATGCTTCACAATGGCAAGGCCGAGGCCGGTTCCGCCCAATTCGCGCGAGCGTGCGGTATCCACTCGGTAGAAACGTTCCGTGAGGCGGGGGATATGCTCACGCGGGATGCCGTCCCCCTGATCTGAGACACTGATCGCGACCAGATGATGCGCTTGCAGGCTGAGAGACGCGGGAAGGTCTTTCGCCATTTTGGCGTGAATTGTCACGACGCTCTGATCGCGGCCGTATTTGAGCGCGTTTTCCAGCAGGTTCTGCAGCACTTGCGAGATTTCGTCGCTGTTCGCGATCAGGGGCGGCAGCGCCGGATCGATATCGAGCGCAACCTTGATGCCCTGACGCGCCGCGGTCATTTCGGTCGCGGCCGTCAGATGCTCGGCCAGCGGGCGCAACTCTATCTCTTCATTAGGTGCGGTGTGTTCCGCGGTCTCGATACGGGAAAGAGACAGCAGGTCCGTGACAAGCCGGGTCATTCGGCTGGTCTGCTGCTCCATGATCTCGAGAAACCGCTCATGCGCTTCCAGATCGTCCCGTGCCGGTCCGCGCAGGGTTTCGATGAAGCCATGCAGGGTCGCCAGCGGTGTTCTCAGTTCGTGGCTGACATTGGCGACGAAATCGACGCGCATGCTCTCGATCCGCCGGCTTTCGGTCAGATCCCTGAAAATCACCAGCGCGGAGCGCTGTTCGCCCTGTTCTTCCGGCAATGCTTCGAGCCGTATATTGAACACCCGGTTCACCGGATCGGAAATGGAGATCTCGACCGTTCGGTGCCCGCCCTGGGCGAGGATCGCGTTGCCGGCTTCGAGCAGCGCGGGATCGCGCGCGACGTGGGACAGCTCCCGGCCCATGATGCGGCCGCCGAACTGATCGCGCGCGGCTTTGTTCATGCTCTGCACCCGCCCCTTGTGATTGAGGAAGATCAGCGGGTCGGGAATGTTGTCGATAATCGAGACATGGCGCTCGTTCAGCGCCTGAAGCTGTGACCGCCGGTCGGCCGTGACACGGAACAGGCGGGTCAGCGCGGCGGAAAGCTCGGCGGTCTCGCCGATCCCTTCCCCGATATTGGACAGCACGTCGCCTGATTTCGAGGCGCGCTCTGGATTGCTTGATCCGGCCCGTCTCTGAATATGGCGCTTGATGGCGTCGAGCAGGCTGTAATGGCGCCGGATAATCGCCATGGCGACGACCAGAGAGACCGTCCATGCGCCCGCTGCATGCCATGGCTTTACGGCGTCAAGCGCGGCGATTCCGCCAAGCGCGATAGCGGCCGGCAGCGAGACCACGAGGCCGCCACGGAACACATCCCAAAGCGGCAGGGCCGCGGGACTGTCGTTCTGGGTTCCGGAATCCGTATCGTTCGGCTGTTCGCTCATCGGTTTTTGGATCAATTGGCGGTTCTGCGCGGGCTGGCAAGCAGACCAGCACTTTAATAGAAATCTTTAGCGTCTGCGGTATGACAGTTTCTATCATAGGGGCCAGAAAACAGGGGCCACAGCCTAAAATCAGCCAAAAACAGTAAAAACAGACGCCTTTCGCGCCAAAACTGGCGCGAAAGGCGGATCAATGTGGCGAAAGGTCTATTCCGGCAGTGCCGCATGGGCCGCGATTGCGGCAGCATTCACCAGATCGGTGACCGTCGCGCTCATCTGCACGATCTGCACCGGCTTCTCCAGTCCGACCAGCATCGGCCCGATGACTGCCGCGCCGCTCATCGACTGCAGCATCTTGTAGGTGATGTTGGCGGAATGCAGGGCCGGCATGACCAGGACATTGGCCGGGCCGGTGAGACGGCAGAACGGATAATTCCGTTTCATCGCCTCGTAATCGAGGGCGATATCCGCGGACATTTCTCCGTCATATTCGAATTCGACACCGCGCTTGTCGAGCATGGCGACCGCATCGCGGATACGCACGGCCTTCTCGCGCGGCGGATAGCCGAAATTCGAGAAGGACAGCAGGGCGACGCGGGGAGTGTGGCCAAAGGCCCGCGCATGTTCCGCCGTCTGGATGGCGATATCGGCCAGCTCCTCGGCACTCGGCAGCTCGTTCACGTTGGTGTCGCTGATGAAGATCGTGCGGCCCCGGTTGATGACGATGGAATAGGTCATCAGCTGCTGGCCCGGCTTCGGGTCGAGCACGCGGGTGACATATTCGTGGGTCACACCGAAATTCCGGGTCAGACCGGTGACCATTGCTTCCGCATGCCCCGAGGCAACCATGCAGGCCCCGAACACATTGCGGTCCTGATGCACCATGCGCTGGCAATCGCGCTGGATATGCCCTTTGCGCTGCAGGCGCTTGTAGAGCATTTCCGTATAGGCTTCGTTATGCTCCGACAGCTTGGCGTTGTTGATTTCCAGCGTCTCGGCGCCCTTGATGCCGAGCTCGACGATCTTCTCCTTGATCACATCTTCCCGGCCGACCAGCACCGGAATGCCGTAGCCGCCATTGCGGAAGGTAACGGCGGCGCGGATCACCCGCTCCTCTTCGCCCTCCGCGAAGACGACGCGCTGCGGATTGGCGCGAATCCGGTCGAAGATGACCTGCAGGCTGGAGGAGGTCGGGTCAAGCCGGGCGCCGAGTTCGGCCCGATAGGCATCCATGTCTGCGATCGGATTGCGGGCAACGCCTGTATCCATGGCGGCCTGAGCCACGGCGGAGGAGACCTTGACGATCAGGCGCGGGTCGAACGGCGCGGGAATGATGTAGCCCTCACCGTAATGCAGCGTGCGGCCATAGGCCTTGCCGACCTCGTCCGGCACGTCCTCGCGGGCGAGTTCCGCCAGAGCGTTTGCGGCGGCG
>NZ_CAXBDC010000054.1:0-30518 GCF_963974195.1 uncultured Nisaea sp. | reverse complement strand
ACCGCCGCACGGCGGTGGAGCCGCTGGAGCCGATGGCCGTCGATGTGGAGGTGGACGAGCTGTCCCTGTTCCCGTTGCTCTACTGGCCGATCACGGGCGCGCAGGCCGACCTGACTCCAAACGGCGAGGCCCGGCTCAACCTCTACATGCGCAATGGCGGCACGATCTTCTTCGACACGCGCGACAGGCTCGATGCCGGTGCGGGCAGTGCCGGGCCCGGGTTGCAGCGGCTCCGCTCCCTGACCCGCAATCTCGATATTCCCGCCCTCGGGCCGGTGCCGGAAAATCACGTCCTGACCAAAACCTTCTATCTGCTCGACAGCTTCCCCGGCCGGTATGAGGGCGGGCGGCTTTATGTCGAGTTGGGCGAGGGGAGCAGCGACAGCGAGGTTTCCCCGGTGATTATCGGCAGCCATGACTGGGCCGGTGCCTGGGCAAAATCCGAGGACGGTTTCTACCGCTTTCCGGTAACGCCGGGCGGCGAGTTGCAGCGGGAAATGGCCTTCCGTTCCGGCGTCAATCTGGTGATGTACATGCTGACCGGCAACTACAAGGCGGATCAGGTGCATGTCCCGGCCATTCTTGAAAGGCTAGGGCAATGATCGGGTCGATGATTGGCGGAGCGGTCGGGCTGGATTTCTCGCCGATGGTGCCCTGGTGGGTGATCGGCACGCTTGCGGCGGTCGGTTTCGCCCTGGTGATCTATACGGCACTGATGCGCGGCCGCGGCGGCCTCTGGCGCAGCCTTGCCTTGCTCGTGCTGCTGGCGGCGCTGGCCAATCCCTATCTGATCGCCGAGGACCGGGACCCGCGCGACGATGTCGCCGTCCTGCTGCTGGATGAAAGCACCAGCCAGTCCATTGATGACCGCTCGGTGCGGGCGTCCGAAATCACCGAGGATCTGATGCGCCGGCTCGATGCGCTCGGTGATCTTGATGTGCGCACGGTGACCGTCGGTGGCGGCAGTGGCCGGGCGGCGGGCGGCAGGGACGGGACAAGGCTTTTCACCGCCCTGCGCGATGTACTGGACGATGTGCCGCAAGGCCGGCTCGCCGGTGTCATCGCGGTGACGGACGGCCAGAGCCACGACCGGGTGGAGGAACTCGGCGGCCGGGAGCTTGGCGCGCCGCTGCATGTCATCCTGACCGGCCGTAAGGGCGAGCGGGACAGGCGCCTCGTCATCGAGCATGTGCCCTCCTTCGGCGTGGTCGGGCGGACGGTGACCGCCAAGATCCGGATCGAGGACGCGGACAGGACGGCGGCGGTACCCTTCAGCATGTCGATCGACGGCGTGCCCCGGCCGGATGCGGTGATCCGGGCCAACCAGGTGGTGGAGATCGAGATCCCCATCGAGCATGGCGGCGAGACCATCGTCGAGATGATGGCGGGCCCGGGGCCGGATGAGCTGACGGAGAAGAACAACCGCGCGGTGCTGGCCATCAACGGCGTGCGGGACCGGCTGCGTGTGCTGCTGGTCTCCGGCGCGCCCCATGCGGGAGAGCGGACCTGGCGCGATCTGCTGAAAGCGGACCCGTCTGTCGATCTGGTGCATTTCACCATTCTGCGCCCGCCGGAAAAGCAGGACGGCACGCCGGTGCGCGAGCTGTCCCTGATTGCCTTCCCGGTGCGGGAGCTGTTCGAGCTGAAGCTGGACGAGTTCGACCTGATCATCTTCGACCAGTATCAGCGCCGGGGCGTGCTGCCGCGCAGCTATCTGCGCAACATCGTCGAGTTCGTGCGCAATGGCGGCGCCTTCCTGGAGGCCAGCGGCCCGCCCTTCGCTTCCCGCCTGTCGCTTGCCAACACGCCGCTCGGCGAGGTGCTACCCGCCATGCCGACCGGCGACATTGTCGAGCAACCGTTCCGCCCCGCCACCACGCCGGACGGCCATCGCCACCCGGTGACGGCGGACCTGCCGGGCGGGCCTGTGCTGGATGCGGACGGGGCCGAGACAGCGCCGCCGACATGGGGCCGCTGGTTCCGGCAGATCGAGGCGGACGTGCTGCGCGGTGTCGTGCTGATGGAAGGGGCAGAAGGCCGCCCGCTGCTGATCCTCGACCGGTTCGGCGAGGGCCGCGTCGCCCATCTGCTGACCGATCAGATGTGGCTTTGGACCCGCGGCTTCGACGGCGGCGGCCCGCAGGCCGAAATCCTCCGCCGCACCGCCCACTGGCTGATGCGAGAGCCCGATCTGGAAGAGAACGATCTGCGCGTCCGGGTAAAGGGCGACCGGATCGACGTCACCCGCCGTTCCCTCGACGGGGAGCTGCCGGATGTCACCATGACCCTGCCGGACGGCACCGAGCTGACCCTGCCGCTGACCCGCACGGGACCCGGCCGGGGCCAGGCCAGCTTCACCACGGACCAGGTCGGCCTGCACGGCTTTACCGACGGTGTCTTGACCAAACTCGCCGCCGTCGGCGCCCTGAACCCCGTCGAATTCTCCGACGTCCGCACCACGGGCGAATGGCTCGGCCCGCTGGCGCAACAAACCGGCGGCTCCGTCACCTGGGGCGCCGAGGAAGACACCCCGTCCCTCCGCCGCGTCCGGGCCGGCCGTGCCACGTCAGGCCGCGACTGGGCCGGGCTGGTGCGGAACGAGGATTACATCGTGACGGGCGTCCAGACAGTGCCACTGCTGCCGGGCGTGCTCGTGCTGTTGCTGGTGATCGGCGGGATCATCATGGCGTGGAGACGCGAGGCGGGGTGATGAACAAGAGGCGTTGAGGTTTTTAACTTGGAGTAAACATGAGCATTTCAAAGTTCCCGATTTCTAGTTGGAAACGCGTTCGAAATCGCCGGGGTAAGCTAAGTGTTAGCTGCATAGTGTCCGATAGGTGGCTCAGTTTTCAGCCGCCGCATCACACTAAACTTGACGTCGGTACGCCAGTAACGGTCGACGTTATGACCGATGGTGATGATGGAAAATCTAAGAAGCTCTGCCAATTGATAGTTACTATTGAATAATTAAGAGAGTTGATAGAGGAGATGGCCCCGAGCGAGGCGAATTAAGGGGGCGCACTACCTAATTCTTTCCGCCTCGTTCTTTCCACCACCATCCTGCCCCACCCCAAATATCGTCATCCCGGCCGGAGAGCCGGGACCTAGATGATCCTAGGGCTGAGCTTGCCTTCCCTGGGTCCCTGCTTGCGCAGGGATGACATATTTTTCGGGAAGATGGGGATGCTCCATTTTATCCCAGTCGGTAAGGCGGCCGGAGATGCCAGTTGTCGAGGCCCTCTGCTTCATCCGTATCGGTGATGAGCACCTTCTCCGCGCACCTTCGGCGCGTCGCGGCAGCGGTGCCAAACAGGACGGCGCTGAAGATCTTCAAAACTTTATTCGCGATGCTGGCCTTATCGACTTTGGGTGACGCCGGTGTTTTCAGCCGTTGCTTCCTGTTCCCGATAAATGAAGTTGATGGATCGGCGGGACGGATCGACCGGAGGACATGGATTGCTCCGGCCGCAGATGCTCCTCGGAACCGGAGGCGGTGTTCGAACGAAGCCGTGACGTGATCCGTACCGGATTTTCGGTTGTCCATGCGGGTATTCCTGATGTTGTGGTGGATGTCAATCACTTGCGTTTTGCAAGTTAATAACAAATAAGAAAACAACTTGTTTATTGCAAGTGATTTTCTTAAATTAAGTCCATGGAAAGCACGAGTAAGCTACGCACGAGCGGGTGTGCAATTGCCTTCGGTCTCGATATTTTCGGGGATCGCTGGAGCCTGCTGATCATTCGCGACATGATGCTGTACGGCAAGAAAACCTACGGGGACTTCCTCGAAGCGGACGAGGGGATCTCGACCAATATCCTCGCCGACCGCCTGAAGCAGTTCGAAGCGAACGGGATCGTCGAGAAGACGCGCGACCCGGAAAACCGCCGCAGTTATCTGTACCATCTGACCGCGAAAGGCCGCGACCTTGCTCCTATCGTTCTCGAGATCGTCCTCTGGAGCGGAAAATATGACGATCGATCGTTTGCCCGTAAGAGTGTCCTGAAACAAATCAGGGACGACAGGCCGGGGCTGGAAGCGAGGATCAGGTCGGGGCAGCCGGGACCGGTGGTGCGGAAGTCGGAATGACAGCTCCTGTCTGTGCGCCGCAGCACTGCCTTCTCAAGGCATTTGAATATCGTCATCCCGGCCGGAGAGCCGGGATCTGGACGATCAAAGAGCTTTATTCGTCATCCCTGGGTCCCGTCCTTCGACGGGATGACGATGACGATAAGGGATGACGAAGAGGGCGGTGAGATGAAACCGGAGGGAGTCGGCCCTAATTGTCGCCCATCTTGAGAGCTTCGATGAAGGCGCTTTGCGGGATGTCGACATTGCCGAACTGCCGCATCTTCTTTTTGCCTTCCTTCTGCTTCTCCAGCAGCTTCTTCTTCCGGCTGATGTCGCCGCCATAGCATTTCGCGGTGACGTCCTTGCGCATGGCGCTGACGGTCTCGCGGGCGATGACCTTGCCGCCGATCGCCGCCTGGATGGCGATCTTGAAGAGCTGGCGCGGGATCAGGTCTTTCAGGCGGGCGCACATGGCCCGGCCCCGGAATTCGGCCTGATTGCGGTGGACGATCATGGAGAGCGCGTCCATCGGCTCGGCATTGACCAGCACGCTGAGTTTCACCAGGTCGCCCTCTTCGTAGCTTTCTAGCGCATAGTCGAAGCTGGCATAGCCGCGTGAGATGCTTTTCAGCCGGTCGTAGAAATCGAACACGACCTCGTTCAGCGGCAGTTTGTAGACGGCCATGGCCCGGCTGCCGACATAGGTCAGCTCGATCTGCTCGCCGCGCCGTTCGGTGCAGAGCGAAAGGACGGGGCCGAGATATTCGTCCGGCACCATGATCGTCGCCTTGATCCACGGCTCTTCGATGCTTTCGATCCGCATCACGTCCGGCATGTCCGCCGGGTTGTGCAGCTCGATCTGCTCGCCCTTGGTCAGATTGATCCGGTAGACCACGCTCGGCGCGGTGGTGATCAGGTCGAGATTGAACTCGCGCTCCAGCCGCTCCTGGATGATTTCCAGATGCAGCAGGCCGAGGAAGCCGCAGCGGAAGCCGAAGCCGAGCGCGGCGGAGCTTTCCGCCTCGAAGCTGAAGCTGGCATCGTTCAGGCGGAGTTTCTCGAGGCTGTCGCGCAGATCCGGATAATCGTTGGCATCGACCGGGAACAGGCCGCAGAACACCACCGGGATGCTGGGCTTGAAGCCCGGCAGCGGGGAGTCGCAGGGGCGCTTTTCCTCGGTGATGGTGTCACCGACCTGGCAATCTGCCACGGTCTTGATCGAGGCGCTCATGAAGCCGAGCTCGCCCGGGCCGAGTTCCTTGAATTCGGTCAGTTTCGGCGTGAAGGCACCGACCTTTTCGACCAGATGCGTCGCCCCGGTCTGCATCAGCTTGATCTTCTGGCCCTTTTTCAGCACGCCCTGGCGCACCCGGACCAGCGCCATGACGCCGAGATAACTGTCGTACCAGCTGTCCACCAGCATGGCCTGCAGCGGCTTCTCGCGTTCGCCGGTCGGCGCCGGCAGGCGCTGGACCAGCGCTTCCAGCACAGCCTTGATGTTGAGCCCGGTCTTGGCCGACACCTCGATCGCGTCCGAGGTATCGATACCGATCACGTCCTCGATCTGCTCCTTCACGCGCGCCACGTCGGCGGCGGGCAGGTCGACCTTGTTCAGGACCGGAATGATCTCGTGATCCTGCTCGATGGCCTGATAGACGTTGGCCAGGGTCTGCGCCTCGACACCCTGGCTGGCATCGACCACGAGGATCGAGCCTTCGCAGGCGGCAAGCGACCGGCTGACCTCGTAGGCGAAGTCGACATGGCCCGGCGTGTCCATCAGATTGATCTGAAAGGTCTCGCCATTATCGGCGGTGTAGTACAGCCGAACGGTCTGCGCCTTGATGGTGATACCGCGCTCGCGCTCGATATCCATGCTGTCGAGCACCTGCTCCTTCATCTCCCGGTCGGCGAGGCCGCCGCAGAGCTGGATCAGTCGATCCGCCAGCGTGGACTTGCCGTGGTCGATATGGGCGATGATCGCGAAGTTACGGATATGGCTGAGGTCGGTCATGTAAAGCGTATACCGTCAAAGTTGCTGGCCGGGAAAATAGGGCCGACCGGGCATTGTGGCAATGCGGAAACGGTGGGGGCTGCCCTGCTTCAGAAGCGGTAGGTCACGCCGAGGGAGGTAAATCGCGAAATATCGCTGTCGGAAGCGATTTCCGGACTGCGTAAAACCTGGGTCAGGGAGATCCGCGCCTGACCGACGGTGAAGACCAGCCCGTAGCTCAGATCGCCGACCAGCAGGTTCTTGTCGACCGACGCGCTGTCCCGGAATGTATTGCCGTCGAGAAAGATGTTGCGGGCAACGGCCCGGGCCTCGACGCCGGCGAACAGATACCAGCCGAAACTGTCCGTGGGCTCGAAAAAGCCGGAGCCCGGGGTCGCCGGCTGAATGCGCGGCGGGCCGTAATCGTTCTTCGGCAGATCATAGCCAAGCCGGAAGGTCAGGCCGCCATTCGCATGGGTGAAGACGTTCCCGAGGGCGCCGCCGACATAGGGCGAGGCATCGATCTGGAAGCCGTAGGGCTCGCCGACCAGCCGCTCCGCCCATTTCCGCTCGAAGGTCAGCAGCAGGGCCGGCTCGTTCTTCAACTGGGAATCCCAGCCGCGCGGCTCGCGGGTATCGATGGCGCTGTGCACGAAGCTCTGCACCTGCTCACCGAGAGCGGCCGGGCCAACCACGCCGAGGCTGAGCTGCAGGGATGTCAGGCTGTCATCCGTATCCGCCAGCACACCGACCGAGCCGTAGAGCCAGCCGGCATAGGGGCGGTCTTCAGGATCCGGGATTTTTTGTTCGATATCCTGTGGCGTGTACATGTTCTGGCCGAGCTGATAGGTCACGCGGATATTCGCGCCCGGATCGATGAACGGCGCCGCCGCATAGCGGACACCGTGCGGCACCCGGTTCAGCGTGTCCGTATACTGGATGGATACGCCGTTCGTGTAATTCTGGTCGGTGCCGTTGAAGACATCGTTTTCATAGGTGACGTTGAACGTGCCGCCTGTTTCTTCCTCGGCGGTATCGGCCAGAACGGGCCCGGTGAAAGCAACACCAATCGCGGCAACGGATGCGGTTATGGCCGCAAGTCGGGTCACTCTCATGAATTTCTCGGTGTCACTGTTTGCCTAATTCCTGAAGGGATATGGTCTGTCCGGCCGACTAAACAAGGATAGGGCTGCCCTCTGGAGGGCGCAATGAGGAAAGGCCAGCGGGAAGCGGCATCCGCCCGGGCCCCGTTGCATCAATGCAACAGCAGTCGCCTCGGCAGGTCGATGGCGACGACGGTTCCCGTATCCGCCTTGTTGCTGACCGAGATTTCCCCGCCATGCACCTCCACAAAGCGTTTTGCCAGCGGCAGCGAGAGATCTATCCCGCCGCCTGCCTGGGTCACCGTTGCGTTGGTGACGCTGAACGGGTTGAAGGCTTCGGTGATTTCGTGATCCGAAAGCTTCGGGCCGTTGTCTTTCACTTCGATGCGGACGGAATCCTCGGGCTCCGGGCCCGCGCTGACATGGATTGACCCTGTGTTTCCCGCGAACCGGAGTGCGCGGACCAGAATTCCAGACAAAGCCTGTTTCAGCAGATGTTCGTCCCCCTCGACGGAGCCGGTTCCCTCCTCAAAATACCGGATGATCTCCGCCGGACTCGAGCCTGCTTTCAGGCGCGCGATATTGATCGCCGTATCAACCAGAGCCATGACATCCAGTGTTGCCGGATTGAAATCGACCCGGTTCGCCTCCAGCCGCGAAAGCTCAAGGACCTGGTCGACAAAGGAGAGAAGCACACGGGCCGCCTGGTGGATGTCCTCGCCATAGCCCGTATAGCGCTCCGCCATCCGGTCCGCCGGGCTTTTGGCGATAATTTCCGAAAAGCCCATGATTGCGTTCAGCGGCGTTCTGAGCTCGTGACTCATATTGGCAAGGAAGGCTGACTTCGCATTGCTGGCGTTGATTGCGAGTTCCCGTTCGATGCCGAGTTTTTCATTCGCGGCTTTCAGTGCGGTGGCTTGTTCCTGCAATGTCGCATTGGCCCTGGAGAGATCCATGCGGGCGCGCAAAAGCTCTGCAACGATCAGGGCAAGGCCGATGGCGACAACGAAAACCTGGTCGGCGCTCCGGATCAGGTTTCCGGCCGGAGTGAACACGAAGAGCGGCCAGGGCAAATGCATGGCGCCCCTGGCGAGGAACAGGACGGCGACAGTACGTCCGATGAATGTCCGGCGCCTGCTCCAGAACAGAAACGAGCAGAAGAGATCGACGACTCCGATCAGCACCGGAAGATAGACGATGCTCGGGATCTCCCAAACGGCCATCACGGCTTCGGTCCCGACCAGGATCGTGAAGGCGGTTAGGAGGATCGTTTTCCACGGAACTTTGAAATCGACATAGGCCATGCAGCCGGCGGTGATGAATGTCAGCGACAGAACGACCATGGTCGCGCCGACCTGAAAGCGGTAGGGGTGTTGCCAGCCAAGGGACATGCCGACCACGTTGTGCAGCAAAAGCAGGGCAAGGCAGAAAAAAGAAGCGCCGAAACTCAGCAGGCGCGTCCAGCCAAGCCGGTGCCACAGGAACAGGAAAGTCAGGCTGACGATCAGGCTGACCGTCGCCGAGTAGAAAACCAGCAGGATTTCCGGCGTTATCTGCATTATGGGCCCTCGATCGGGTGCTCAGTGGTCATTGAGCTGCTCGCTTTGATTTTATTGTCCGGCCCAATTCAAGTCTCGGTTACATTTCAGATAAATCAATCTTTTTCCGGTTTTCCGAAACGGCACCTAAGCCTTGCGGGAAAGACCGGGGCGACTGAGAGCCGCGTGCTGCTACGATGCTGATCCGGTGCAAAGGCCGTGTGAGGATGTTGTGCGCCGGCCAAAAAGCATTCACGGGGGAAAACCATGCCGCATATCAAAGCCAACGGAATCACGCTGCATTACCGGATCGACGGGCCGGAGGATGGGCAGCCGCTGCTGCTTTCCAACTCGCTCGCTTCGAACCTGCATATGTGGGATCCGCAGATCGCGGATCTGACGTCAGCGGGGTTCAGGGTGATCCGTTATGACAGTCGTGGTCACGGCCAGTCGGACGCACCGGAGGGGGCCTATTCCATAGAGATGCTGGCAGAGGATGCGGTTGCTCTGCTCGACGGGCTTGGCATCGAGAAGGCGGATTATTGCGGGCTCTCCAAGGGCGGCATGGTCGGCCAGATGCTCGGGGTCAGGCACCGGGACCGGGTCAGCAAGCTGATCCTGGCCGATACCAGCGCGCATATGCCGACACAGGAAATGTGGGATGGCCGGGTGCGCACGGTGGAGAAGGGCGGCATGGCGGCCGTCGCCGACGCCACCATCGAGCGCTGGTTCACCCCGGCGAGCCAGCAACGGCTGAAGGATGATATCGGCAAGGTTCGGGAAATGATCCTCGGCACCCCGCCGCAGGGCTTCATCGGCTGCTGCCGGGCGATCCAGGCGATGGATCAGCGCGGGACGATTGCCAGCATCGATACGCCGACCCTTGTGATCGTCGGCGCGGAGGATCCTGCAACCACGCCGGAGCATGCCCGCGAGATACACGGCCAGATCAAAGGGGCGGGCTATGTTGAGATCCCGGAAGCGGCGCATTTCTCGAACTTCGAGCAACCCGCGGCTTTCACCAAGGCGATGCTGGCGTTTCTGAACGACTGACCGCTTATCGACACGCCTTCTCTCCAGCGGTCATCCTGTCGAAGGATTGGACCCACTGGCGCAGACCCGACCCCACGCTCCGTGGACCCCGACCTGCGTCGGGGAGACGGTGTGGGGCGCCGGGGCGCTGGTGGTCTTTATTAGGCGGTTGATCCTGCATTCCGCCCCTGCGGCGGTTATTCGGCACACCTATCGTCGTCATCCCGTCGAAGGACGGGATCCACTGGCACGAATCTTACCCCGCGTTCCGTGGACCCCGACCTGCGTCGGGGTGACGATGTGGGCCGGGGCGCCATCAGACCCATCACCGCAGCAGCATGGTGATTTCCGGGAACAGCAGGACCATCAGCAAGACAAACAGCTGGATGCAGATAAAGGGCAGAAAGCCCCGGAAGATGTCCGGCAGGGTGATGTGTGGCGGGGCCACGGACTTCAGGTAGAAGGCGGCTGGCCCGAATGGCGGCGACAGGAAGCTGACCTGCATGTTGACGCAGAACAGGATGCCGAACCAGACCGAGACGTAATAGGCATCCAGCGGCCCGAACAGGCCGAGCTCGGCGACCGGGAGCTTCTTGATGATCGGCAGGAAGACCGGCATGACCAGCAGGACAATGCCGGTCCAGTCCATGAAGGCGCCGAGGAACA
The DNA here is from genome assembly GCF_963974195.1 of uncultured Nisaea sp. Classification (NCBI taxonomy): domain Bacteria; kingdom Pseudomonadati; phylum Pseudomonadota; class Alphaproteobacteria; order Rhodospirillales; family Thalassobaculaceae; genus Nisaea; species uncultured Nisaea sp. The sequence continues at coordinate 20,120 of NZ_CAXBDC010000054.1, read as the reverse complement.
GGAACACGGTCATCATCACCAGCAGCACACCCATCGTCGGCAGCTCGCTGCCGACGATCAGGTTGGCGACATAGGTCGGCCCGCCGGCGATGGTGTAAGCGCCGGCAAGCGCTGTGGCGCCGAACGTGACCCAGATGATGGTGCCCGTCGATTTGAAGGTGCGCATCAGGGCCTCGCGCACCAGGGTGAGGCTCAATTCCCCTCGCATGGCGATGAGCAGCAGCACTGCGACGGAGCCGATGCCTGCCGCCTCCGTGATGCCGGTGATGCCGCCATAGATCGAGCCGAGCACGACAAAGACGACGATAAGCGGCGCCACCAGCCCCTTGCCCTTGTCCCAGGCAAGGCGTGCGGTCTTCAGGCCGGAGACGAAAAGCACATAGGCAAGCCCGAGCCCGGCGAGGCCGAGACTGACCTGCAATGTCTGCATGTCGACCAGCCTGGTCTCCGGCTCGATCGTGCTGAAGCCGTGCAGGAAGCCCCAGCGGAGCGCGACCAGCGCGGCCGTAGTGGCGATCACCATGACGAGCAATGTCGCGCCGAAAACCTTCTTGTCGTGCCCGGACAGATCATCCTCGGTCGGCTCGGGCAGAGGGGCCTGTTCCGGATGCATCCGGGTGCGGACAAGGATGTAGACGATGTAGAGACCGGCCAGGATGAAGCCCGGCACAAAGGCGGCCTTGAACAGCGCATGGATCGAGGTGTCGGTGATCAGGCCGTAGAAGATCAGCACGATCGAGGGCGGGATCATGGTGCCGAGCGAGCCCGAGGCGCAGATGGTGCCGACCGCGAGGTCCTGATTGTAGCCGAGCCTCAGCATCTGCGGCAGGGCGATCAGGCCGAGCAGAACCACCTCGCCGCCGATGATCCCCGACATCGCCGCCATGACGATGGCCATGATCGCGGTGACGACAGCGATGCCGCCTCGGGTCCGGGACATCCACAGATTGAGGCAGGAATACATATCCCGGGCGATGTTCGAGCGTTCCAGAAGCGTCGCCATCAATATGAAGAGCGGCACGGATATCAGCACGTAGTTCGTGGTGATGCCGTAGAGCCGCTGGGCCAGGATGTTCAGGGGGCCTGTGCCGAAACTGGAGAAGAGCAGGTCTGGGCCGAACTTTAGAACCAGCACGACGACGGCGAGGAAGCCGGAGGCGAAGCCGAGCGGCATGCCGATGGCGAGGAGCAGAAGCATGCCGATCAGCAGGATCAGCGAGATTGTCCCGATGTCCACGAATTGACTCCGAAATCAGTTTGAAACGAGCCGGACCTGTCCGGGCGATGGGTTCACGTCAGTGCGCAATGTCGAGATCGTCCGCCGGATCGTGTACCTCCGGCTCCTTGTTCCAGTCATGCACCAGATTGGAGATCGACTGCAGCGCGAGCAGCACCATGGTCAGCAGGATCAGCGGCTTGACCGTGGCCGGGATCGGCGGATCGAAGGCCGTTCCGAAGGTCTCCCAGCGCAGCAGCTTCGCCTTGGCTTCGCCAAAACCGCCCCAGACGACGGCGGCCGCGAAAGCGCAGACGCAGAGCACGGAAGCGACGTCGAAAGTGCGGCGGAGCCAGAGCGGCGCGCCGTCATAGAAGATGAAAATCCGGATATGGCTGCGTTGCTGCAGGGCGTAGAGACCCGAGGTCAGGTAGATCCCGCCGCCGACCCACAGGGACATCTCGTTGACCCACAATGTGGGCTTGCCCAGCACGTAACGCATGAAGACTTCATAGGCCACGATGCCGACAATGCAGGCAGGCGCCCACATCGCGACCCGGCTGATGCCGAGCGTGATCCTGTCCAGCCAGCCGGTAACCTCATGCTCGATCATGCGGCTTTCCTCCCGTCATTCCTGTGCGTCCCGATAGAACACCCCGATAGAAAGCAAGGGTGGCGAGGATCATCAGACCCTCGCCATTTCGGTCTCGATATGACCGGTTCTATTCCTTGATCAGGCCGAGCTGTTTCAGGAAGGCCGTGTGGCTGTCGACAAGAGCCCGTGCTTCGGGCGTCTTCTCTGCCCAGCCCTGCCATGCACCCTGGGCGGCCTTGCGGAAGGCTGCCCGGTCCTCGGCGGACCAGTCATGCAGGGTCACGTTCGCGGCCCGCAGCTTGGCTGCTGCTTCCGAGTTCTTGATCTCGAAGGTCAGGGCTGTCTGGAAGGCCAGTTTCTGCATGGCCACCTGGATGATCCGTTTCAGATGTTCCGGCAGTGCGTCCCACTTTCCCTTGTTGATGGCAAGATGGTCCGACGGCATGGAGTGGAAGCCCGGATAGGTGGCGTTCGACACCAGATCATAGAGGCCGAGGCTGACATTGTTGGCCAGACCGGAAGCATCGGCACCGTCGATGATCTTGGTTTCCAGAGCGGTGAAGATTTCGGTGAAATCCATCACGATCGGCTTGGCGCCAAGGCTGGCGAAAATTTCGGTCTCCAGGCCTGGCGGAGAGCGGAACTTGAAATCCTTCAGATCGTCGATGCCGGCGAGCGATTTCGATGAAGCCAGGGATTCCTGCCCATAGATCCACCAGCCGATCAGCTCCATGTCGTACTTGTTGTAGAGGTTGTTCGCGGCCTTGAAGCCGCCATTGTAAAGCCAGGCATATTGCTGCCACGGAGTGTCGTAACCGCCCATGATGTCGCCGACGAACTGGAAGGCCGGGTTCTTGCCCGTCTGATAGGCGCCGCCGGTCATGTCCCCATCGAGGATACCGGTGGCGGCGGCATCGAAGGCCTCGACCGATTTGACGACCGATGACGAATAAAACATCTCGATCTTGAGCTCGCCGTTCGACATCGTCTGAACATCGTCGACGAACTGGGTCGCGAGCTTGCCGGAGACGGTTTCCGGCGCGTAATGCGTCTGGATCCGCAATGTATGGGTTTCGGCGGAGGCGGCAAGACTGACGCCTGCTGCCAGGACGGCGGCCAGAAAGCCGGTCGCGGTTTTGGTGATTTTGCTCATTGAAACGAGTTCCTCCCTCGTATGTTCGCGCGCCCGCCGTTCTTTGGCGGCGGATCCGCGCATCGAAGCCTAGCTTCCCGGGCGGCTGTCTTTGCAGCCTGCTCCGCTTCCCGTTTTCCCGGCCCTGTCGCTCTGTTTGCAGAACTGTGTTTGGGCCGGATCCGGGAAAGTGCATATAGAGACACTCAATAATGGAATTGATAATTCCTATATGCCCTCAAAGCGTATCACGCGTTTGACGACGCTTTCGACAATTTTATTCAGGCTTCTGGTTTTGTGCGGCCTCTGTTGCCATTCCACGGCAAAACGGGAGGTGGAACCCCATTTGAGCGCACAGTTGTCCTTGTCTGATTTCGTCAGAGGCTTTGCACCCAGGGCATTATCCTGGCGTGTTGTTGTGAAGACGAGGCGTCTTATCGCTGGGTCAGCTTCATCTCGATCCGGCGGTTCCGCCTGTTGCCGATCTCGTCCTTGCGCTCGTCGATCGGCTGGAACTCGCCGTAGCCGGTGGCGGAGAGCTTGCCGGCCGGGATGCCTTCCGAGATCAGCGTCTGCACCACCGAGATCGCGCGGGCGGCGGAGAGGTCCCAGTTGTTCTTGAAGCGCTCGTTGAAGATCGGGATCGGATCGGTGTGGCCTTCGACCTGCAGGATCCAGTCGATTTCCTTGGGGATCTTGCCGGCGATTTCCTTCAGCTCGTCGGCGAACTGGCGGAGCTGGATTTCACCGGCGGGGCCGATCTGGTCGGAGCCGCTGTCGAACAGAACTTCGGACTGAAAGACGAAACGGTCGCCGACGATGCGGATGCCCTGACGGTCGTTCAGGACCTCCCGCAGGCGGCCGAAGAATTCGGAGCGGAAGCGGGCCAGCTCCTGCACCTTGCTGGCCAGCGCCCGGTTCAGCTTGGCGCCGAGATCGACGATCTCGACATTCTGTTCCTTGTTCTTCGCTTCCAGAGCATCCATCGCCTCCTGCAGGGCGAGCAGCTGTTCGCGCAAGGCCCGCATCTGCCGGTTCAGCAGGGCGACGGCTTCCTGTGCCTTGGAGGAAATTTCCTTCTCGGCACCGAGAGCCTCGGCGGTCTCGTTGAAACTGGCGGTCAGCTCCGACAGCCGGACGTCGCGTTCGGCGATCTCCTTCTGCTGCAGCAGGGTGCGCTCTTCGTTTTCGTTGAGCTGGGCTGTCAGCTCCTTGCTGCGGTCCCGGACCTGTGTCATCTCGGCGACCAGCGCGTCGATCCGCTGTTTGCGTTCCTCGGCACTGAGTTCCGCCGCGGCGCGCTCATCCTCGCTCTGGGCCAGGGTCTTTTGCAGGACCAGCTTCTGAGAGGCCAGATCGGCAACCTCCGCTTCCAGATCCTCGCGGGCCTGTTTCAACGCAACCAGATCGCGGCGCAGGCTCTCCAGATCCTTCAGCTGGGTCTTGATGGTCTCCCGGTCCGCCTCGATCACCTTGAAGGCGTCCTCAAGGCCTGCAGTGACCTCATCCCGCTCGGCCCTGGCGATCGCCATGTCGTTTTCGATGGAGCGCAGCTTGGCCATCAGGGCATCGCGTTCGCTGAGGACTTCGGTCAGCCGGTCTTCGAGTCCGGCCCGGCCGTTCTCAAGCTCGCTCAGGCGTTGCGTCATGCTTGCCCGGTCGCGTACGGCTTCGGCCAGCCGGTCCTCAAGCTGATCGCGCTGGGAGACCAGCTGGGTGACCTGCTGGCTCAGTGCATCGCGGCGGGAGATGGAGGCCTGCAGCTCGGTGGAGAGCTGGGCCACGTTGAGGCGGAGTTCGGTGTTGGTTTCCTTCTCCAGGTTCAGCAGCTCGGACAGCTCGGAGATCTGGGCTTCCAGCCGGTGCAGGGCCTCGTCCCGGCCGGACAGGGCCTGGGTCAGATAGAATTGCGAGACGATGAACACCATCAGCACGAAGATGATGACCATCAGCAGGGTGGCGAGAGCGTCGACGAACCCCGGCCAGATATTGGTTTCGCGCATCGAGGCGCGGCTGCGGGCGGACATGGCCGGGGCTCCCTAGCGCTCTTCTTCGGCGAGCGCGGCAATGGTCCGGGCGACCAGCCGGATCTCCTGGCGAATTTCCTCCACGGTCCGGTTCCGGCCCTCGGAGCTCTCTTCGACCAGGCGGGCGACATAGGCTTCGATATTGCGCAGGTGGCTGCGCATCAGCTCGTCCCGTCCGCCTGACTGACTCTCGGCGATCTTGGCCAGTACCGGCCGGATTTCCAGCTGGGCCTCGCCGATCTTCCGCATCAGGTCCTGATCGCTGCGCATCTGGTCGACCAGGGTGCCGAGCTTTTCGTTCAGGGTCATCAGGTTCTGGTTGGCCTGGCGGCGATCATCCTCGCTGCGCAGGATCACGCGCTGCAGCTTGTCGAGACTGTCCGCCGTCTGTTCCCACAGCGCGGTCTGATAAGCGCTGGCGGAATGTTCTCCGTCGGCCAGCACGCCGCCGCCGGAGCTGAGCCGGGTCAGGCCTGAGAGCCATTCCTCAAGATCGTTGTAGAACCGGTTCTGGGCCTGGCCGAGCTGCAATTCCATGAAACCGAGCACGAGCGAACCGGCAAGCCCGAAGAGGGACGAGCTGAAAGCGGTCGCCATGCCGTTCAGCGGGGATTCGAGGCCGTTCTTCAGGTCACCGAAGACGCTGCCGATATCGCCGCTTTCGATACTCAGGCTACCGATCACATTACCGACCGCGCCGACCGTCTGCAGCAGGCCCCAGAAGGTGCCGAGCAGGCCGAGGAAGATCAGCAGGCCGATGATGTAGCGCGAGATGTCCCGACTTTCCGCCAGCCGGGAATCGATGCTGTCGAGCAGGGAGCGCAGGGACATGGCGGACAGGCTGACCCGGTCGTCCCGGCGTTCGCCCAGCATGGTCGCGACCGGCGCGAGCAGGGTTGGTGCCTGCTGCATCGAGAGGCCCGGCTGACCGGTCCGGTAGGACTCGATCCAGGTAACTTCCGGGGCGAGGGACATGACCTGCCGGACGATGTAGAGAATGCCGATGAACAGCGTGGCGAGGATCATGCCGTTGAGAGCGGCATTCGCCATGAAAGCGTCCAGCAGCGCGCCCACCAGAAGCACCGCGACCACGGTGACAAGCGCCAGAAAGATCGCCATCCGGACGAGAAAACGCGTGGGTTTGGTCACCTGATCGATCCCCTGATTGTGGCCGGGCGAGGCCGTTTAAGCCTGATGCCCGGTAGTCTGTTTAATCCTATGGATGAGAAATGCGGCGGTTTTCCGGCGATTGATGACACCTGTCGGTGTCCCTAGCGATTGACCAGGGTCATGTCGACACGGTCGGGAGAGCCTGAGGAGGACTGGTTGCCGAGCGCGCGCACATCCATGCGCGTGCTGGCGATGCCCTTGCTGATCAGGTAGGAGCGCACCTCAAGCGCGCGGGACAGGGAGAGCCGCCGGGCCTTGGCCTCGGAGCGTTCACCGGCGCTGGCAAAGGCGAGAAGCTGCACCCGCATCGATTTGTCCGCGTTCATCTTCTTCGCCACATCGTCCAGAGCGCCACTGGCGCTCGCCGGCAGGGATTTGGTGTCGGTATCGAACGGGATGCTGAGTGCGGCACCGCCATTGGAGGCCTTCGGCGCAGGAGCTACCGCTTTCGGTGCCGGGGAGGCGGCGGCAACGCGCTTGATCGGCTCCGCCGCTTTCGACGGTGAGGCCGGGGGCGGCGCGGGCGCGCTCACTGAAGGCGCTGTCACGGCCGGCGGCGGCGGCGGAACGATGGCCGCCGTGCTGGTGGTCGATTTGGGTGCGGCCGGGATCACGATGTCCGGAATTTTCGTTGCTGTCCTGGCTGCGATCTTTTCGGGAGCCTTTGCGGCGGCCTGCGGTGCGGCTTTAATCGCCCTGGGCTCGGGCGCGGTGATGGCGACCTTTGCCGGCGGGGCGACGATCGGGGCCGGTGTGCGCGCCACTTTCGGAGCGCTGGGCACCGGCGTTGCAACCCGGGACGGGGCCGGAACGCTTGGTCTGGTCACATTGGGGGCCGTGGTCGCCGGTGCCGCGCTTCTGATTGTGCTGCGCGCGGTCGGCAATGTCGGCTGCCGCGGGGCCCTGGCGCTCGGCAACGCGGCGGCGCTTGCCGGTGCCGCCGCCATGGCCGGGCGGCGAGTCTGACTGCTGGCCTGCCTGCTTGGCGGGGGCATCGGTACGCCGCGGGACACAGCCGCGCGGGCTTCACCCGGGAGCGGAAGCGGCATCCCGGATGCCGCCTGGCCTCGACGGATATCGAGTTGCAGCATGTCCGGAACCGTCTGCGGCGTGCCGAGCTGGTCGAGCACATCGAGATTGACTTCAACCGAACTTCCGGTGCCGCCGACATAGACGGTTTCCTGACTGAGCGCCTGCCCTGCCGGCAGCACAATCAGGCCCGCAAGAAGAAGAAGCACCGGGCATTTGCCCTGGGAAGTTGATCCGGCCATGTCTGCGCGTCCTCGGATGGAGGGTTAATCTCACCGATGACCTTATCGCAACAGGCCTTTTCGCGACAACAGCCGATCCTGTTTACCGTGTCGTTGATGTCTCGTCAGTTAAGCTGCCCGGACCGATTGCAGGAAGTCCTTGATGCGCTGACCGAGCGTGGAAGACTTTTCGTTCATCTCCGACGAGGCGCCCAGCACGTCGCCGGCCATGCGGCTGGTGTTTCGCGATGCCTCGCCGACGAAGGTGACATTCTGGCTGACTTCCTGCGCTGCGGCCGCGACATCCTCGATATTCCGGGAAATATCCTGAGTGGCAGCGTTCTGCTCCTCGACCGCGGCCGCGATGGAGCCGGTGATGTTCTCCATTTCCTCGACCTTGAGAACGATGGAACGGATAGCCTCGACCGCGCCGGAGGTACGCTCCTGGATCGCGCCGATCTGGGCCGCGATATCTTCCGTGGCCTTGCCGGTCTGACCGGCAAGGTTCTTTACCTCCGAGGCCACCACTGCGAAGCCCTTACCTGCTTCGCCTGCGCGGGCGGACTCGATAGTCGCGTTCAGGGCCAGCAAATTGGTCTGTTCCGCAATCTCGCGGATCAGGGTGACGATTTCGCCGATCCGGCTGGCGGTTTCGCTGAGCGCGTCGATCACGGTGGAGGTTTCGCCTGCCTGCCGTGCCGCTTCATTGGCGACGGCGGTCGCGTTGGCGACCTGCGAGGATATTTCCGCGATCGAGGCGGACAGTTCCGTGGTGGCCGTGGCGACGGTCTGCACGTTCGCCGTGGTTTCTTCGGTGGCGCTGGCAACGGCGGTCGCCCGGTTGCCGGAATCCGCGGCGGTCTCGGTCATTTCCTCTGATGTGCTTTGCAGCGTGGCGGCGGCTGCGGAGAGGGCTTCGAGCAATTTTCCGACATCGCCATCGAACGAACTGGTCAGGGCATCCACATCGCTTGCCCGCTGCAGTTCCTGTTGTTGCCTGGCCTGGGATTCGGCTTGCAACTGGTCGTTTCTGATCATGTTGTCCTTGAAGACCTGGACCGCCTGCGCCATCTCGGCGATCTCGTCCTTGCCTCGTATTGGCACCTCGATCGTCTTGTCACCTTCCGCCAGTTTCAGCATCTGGGCAGACAGCGCTCCGACCGGGCGGCTGATGGATCGACCTACGAGCTGGGCGATGGCGAGACAGGCAATGGCGATTACCAGGATGAGGGCGGATGTGACGATCACGGTTTGCCTGTTCGCCGCGGCGACGCTCGTCATTTCGGATTCATAGGATGCCAAAACATTTTCTTCGAGCTTGGCAAGTACCGGTTCCGCCTGAGCATAGATGTCAGACATGATCGCGGTTTGCTCATTGATGCCAAGCGACAGATCCGTGAAGGCAGCAAAATTCGTCTTGTAGGTTTTCAGGGTGTTTAGGATGTCGGACTTGATCGCTGCGTCCAGCTCCTTGGTTTCGAGAATTTTGCCGAATTCGTTGATCCGGTCATTCAGCCGTCCGATATATTTAGGGTCCTTGCGGATGATGAAATCTTTCTCGTGTCGCCGCATCATCAGCAGCTTCACCATAAGATCGTCGGTCGCATGCTGATGGATCAGTTCTTCCGCATTGTGAACGGCGCTCCGCAGTTCGCCCCGCAGGCCGGAATTTTCGTCCAGCCCCATGCGACTCCAGTTGTCCACGACGATTTTGAATTGTGCGTTGTACGCATCGTATTCCGCCGTCATCTGCTTCAGGAGATCGAGGTCCTGTCCTGATAGGTCTGGCATCAGGGTGTCGACAGTCGTGTGGATCTTGGCGGAAACCTGACTGTGTTTCTCGACATAGGCGGGATCAAAACGGAGCAGGAAATCCTTTTCCCGGCGCCGGGCATTCAGAAAAAGCATGGAGAGGGACGTGATTTTCTCCATGCGCTCAAGCGCGGCCTGTTGCCGTTCCGCATTTGCCGACCGGACTGATTGCTCCCAAAACAGGATACCGCCGATGGCAAAAAAGCCGATCAGGGCGATGATGCTGATCAATTGAACGCGCTGAGAAATCTTAAACTGGTTCATCCCGAATCCCCGCTCCCTATGGCGCGTTCACGGTAGGACGCGCAAGCCGTGGGTGATGGTCGCAGGGATTCGTTAATAAAAAATTATGCTAAATACCGCGTAGTAATTGCGGGTTTAGTTGCGGCCCTCTCTTCAAAGGGGACGGCGGGATCAGGCTTTCGTCGCGTCCCGGAGCACCTTCAGGAGCTTGCCGTGAACCTGATCGTTGGCGGCGACGACCTCGCCGGTTTCCAGAGCCTTGTCGCGGTTCCGGTAATCGGTGCAATAGCCGCCCGCTTCCTTCACGATCAGCAGGCCGGCGGCGACATCCCACGGGCTGAGGCCACGTTCCCAATAGCCGTCGTAGCGGCCAGCCGCGACATAGGCGAGGTCGAGCGCGGCGGCGCCGAGACGGCGTACCGAAGAGCAACGGGTCATCACCGCTTCAAGCTGCTTCAGGTAGAAGGCGTGATCGGTGCCGCGCAGGGTCGGGATGCCGGTGGCGAAGACACTGTCCTCGAGATTCCGGCGTGCCGAAACGCGCAGGCGGCGGTCGTTCAGGTACGCGCCCTTGCCCTTTTCGGCCCAGAACAGCTCGTCCCGGGTCGGCTCGTAGATCACGGCGGAGACGATCTCGCCGGCTTCCTCGAGCGCGATGGAAATCGCGAAATGCGGGATGCCGTGCAGGAAGTTCGTGGTGCCGTCCAGCGGGTCGATGATCCAGCGCCGTTTCAACTCGTCCCTGCTTTCGATCTCGCTGCCTTCCTCAAGCAGGAAACCGTAATCGCGCCGGGCATATTTCAGCTCGTCGACGATGGTTTTTTCCGCTGCGGTATCGGCGTTGGAGACGAAGTCGGCCGGGCCCTTTTTTGAGACCTGAAGCTGCTCGACCTCGTTGAAGTCGTGCAGCAGTTGGCGGGTCGCCTTCATGGCGGCCTTCACCATCACGTTGATTGCGGGCGAACGGGTCGCCATGGTCTCTCCAGTTCAAACAGGGTCTGGGGATGCGGGCTATCCCGGCATCCGGTCCTGGCCTTGGCCAGCCTTAATCTTTGGCGCGTTCGACGTAGGTGCTGTCTTCGGTGCGCACGACGACACGGATACCGGTCCCGATATGCGGCGGAACCAGGATCTTCACACCATTTTCCAGCACGGCCGGTTTGTAGGAAGAGGACGCGGTCTGTCCCTTCACCACGGCGTCGGCCTCGACGATCTCGAGCACGACGGTTTCCGGCATCTGCACGGAAAGCGGCTCGCCCTCGTGGCTTTCGATCTGCACTTCCATGCCGTCCTGCAGGAACACCGCGTTATTGCCAAGCAGGTCTCGCGAGATCTGGGTCTGCTCGTAGGTCTCGTTATCCATGAAGGTCAGCAGCGCGTCCTCGGCGAAGAGGAACTGTGCCGACCGCTGCTCGAGCCGCACGCGCTCGACCTGCTCGTCGGCGCGGAACCGCTCGTTCAGCTTGGTGCCGGACCGGATGTCCTTCAGCTCAACCTGATTGAAGGCGCCGCCCTTGCCGGGTTTCACGGCCTGGGTCTTCATGGCGACCCAGAGGCGGTCCTTGTGTTCGATGACATTACCGATGCGGATGGCGTTACCGTTGATTTTCATGTCTCTGTCCGTCGAGCAGTAGAAATGGCGACGCCGCACGGGATCCGCGCGTGCGTTCTTGAATAGTGGTGCGGCGCGCTTTTATCAGGTTGCGTTCCTGAAGTCTATTGGTGGAGCACCGGTCTGCGATGCATGGCAGGTCTTCCGCCTTGCGTTCCCCGGCATGGCTGGCCAGCCCCCCGGAAGGGGTGGGGCTGCGACTGAAGCGCGAAAAATAGACCGATGTTAATCGTCTGCTAAGGAATTTTGAACAAGGTGGTTACTTGGCGTTTTACTAAAATTAAACCACAAGAAGAGCGTGGACATGAGCGCAGTCGATATGCCTGCAGGTTCAGCGACGCCGTTCAGCTTGAGGCTGTTCGGGCTTACGTTTCTTGTCTTGTCTACTGTGTTCTGCGCCATCTGGTCCGTCTCGCTTTATCTTGCCGAATGGGAAGACAACCAGCGGCAGCACGTTGCGGCGGCAGACGCCGTTCAGGCCCAGCGCGAGGTTGTGGAAGAGGCGCTGAATGCCTTCTCCACGGATCTCAGGGTTGCAGCCGGACTGCAGTCACTGCGCCGTTTTGTGTCGGGAGATACGCATTTTCTCGATACGGTGACTGCCGATTTCAGGCTGTTCGCGGATGAAAATGCCCTGATCGCGCAGCTGCGCTTCATCGACCGTGAGGGTGTTGAGCAGATCCGTATCGACCGTTGGCCGCGGCAGCGATCGATTTTTGTGGTGACTGAACTGCAGAACAAGGCGCTGCGCTATTACTTCACGAAGTCCATCGGTTTGCCGAAGGGCGGGCTTTATGTGTCCGCGATGGATCTCAATGTCGAGTTCGACCGTGTTGAAATCCCCTGGCGACCGATGATCCGGCTGGCAACCCCGGTCTATAGCGACCAGGGGGCTGTTGCCGGGATTGTCGTGATGAATCTGGATGTCGAGCGGCTTCTGGCTTCATTCGAGAATGTTCGTTTGCGCGACAATGCCCGGATTCAGCTTCTGAATGCAGACGGTTACTGGCTCGCGGGAGTGCCCGCCAACAAGCTCTGGGGGTTCATGTTCGGCCGTGAGGACACCATGGCGAAAAGTAACCCCGCGGCCTGGCGCGGCATTACCGCCAGTGACGAGGGGGAGGTTGAACTCGAGGGACAGTGGGCCTTCTTCACGACAGTGACCCCGGAAAATGTGGTGCGTCCCGTCGGGCGGGATGTGCCGGTGGCGTCCGAAGACGCGGCCTGGAAAATTGTGGTTTTTGTTCCCGGCGTGACTTTTTTTGCGCTCTGGAATGCTAATCATCTGCCGGTGGCGATCGCCGGGCTCATTGTCATCGGGTTGATTTCCTTTGTCCTGTCACAGGCGGTGAGCCAGCGCCGGGAAGCCGAGGCTGCCAATCGCCTCTCCAAGGAGGAGATGGCCCGGTACGAACGCATGGCCAGTCTGGGCAGTCTGGTTGCCGGTGTTGCGCATGAACTGAATACGCCGGTCGGAACATCCGTAACCGTCGCAAGCACCCTGTTCGAGAAGATGAAAGAGTTCGATGCCGCGGTCACTTCCGGCGAGTTGCGCCGTTCCGTGGTCGATGCATTCCTCACTGACACGCGGGAAGGCATGATGATCATCCTCAAGGGATTGCGCCAGGCACATGAGCTGATCGGACATTTCAAGCAGGTCGCGGTCGATCAGACGAGTGAGCAGCGCCGGCGCTTTATGCTTAAAGACTTGCTCAAGGATGTTTCCGCGTCTCTGCAAAGCCAGTTCAGGCATGGCAATATCTCGCTGGAAACAATGGTCGAAACGACTGCGGAAATTGACAGTTTTCCGGGGCTTCTATCCCAGGTTCTGATAAATCTGGCGGAGAATGCGCGGGTTCATGCATTTGCCGGACGCGAATCCGGTAAGGTCATCGTGCATGCCCGGCAACACGGGACGGGATATGTTCTGATCGAGGTCAGGGACAATGGCCGTGGTATACCGGCGGATATCATTGACCGGATATTCGAGCCGTTTTTCTCTACCCAGCTTGGCAAGGGAGGGAGCGGTCTCGGGCTCAGCATAACGTATAATATCGTGACGGCTACGCTGGGCGGCAGCATTCGCGCGAAAAGCGCTCCTGGAGACGGAACGACAATGTCTGTCCGTCTCCCGGTTATGGCACCTGCCGCCAGAGAAGGCTTTCTGGGAAGGACGTATGATGTCTGACAGCTTCTCCGATCCTTGGAACGACAGAATATCCATCGTGGAGGATGGCGACACGGCCAATGTCGAGGGCGAGAGGCAGCCGTGGCGCATTCTTGTCGTTGATGACGAACCGGATGTGCATCAGGCGACTCTGTTCGCTCTGCGGGATGTGAAAGTCCTCGGCCGTCCACTTGAACTACTACATGCGGAATCGGCAGAGGATGCGATCAAGATGATCGATGATCTGCATGACGTCGCGGCTGCATTCATCGATGTTGTGATGGAGATGCCGGATTCCGGTCTGGAGCTGGTTCAGCTGTTTCGTCGGGCCGGCCTGTCGAAGATGCGTATTATCCTGCGGACCGGCCATCCGGGATATGCGCCGGAGCAGTCCGTTATCAATGAATACGAGATCGATGATTATCGTACGAAGGGCGAGCTGACCCGGGCCCGCTTGCTCACGGTTCTCACCGCGGCGATCCGGTCCTACGACCAGCTTTGCACGATCGATCAAAGCCGCGCCGGTCTGGAGCTGATTGTCGAAAGCTCCAGCCAGTTGTTTCAGCGCACGAATCTTGAGCTTTTCTCATGCGGCGTGCTGACCCAGATTGCCAGCCTTCTTGGCATCGCCGCTCATGGACTGGTCTATGCCTATCCAACCGGTAACGACAAGGAAAGGCATGTCGTCAGCGCAACCGGGCGGTTCGCCAGCCTGATCGGAAAGCCAAGGGAAGAGATCGCGAACCCGGATATTCGGGAGATAATCGAGACGGCGCCTATTCTGGGGAGTCCGGTGATACGCGATGGCTATATGACACTGCATTTCACGACCGGCGACGGGCGTGGGCTGATTGTCGTTCTGGAGGCCGGGCGCGATATTACGGAACCCAATCTTGCCTTGCTCAAGTTGTTCTCGACCAATATCGCGATCGGGTTTGAAAACCTGACCCTGGTCGAAAGGCTTGATGGGCTGGCCTATCTCGATTCCTTTCTCAACGTTCCGAACCTGAATGCGTTTGAGCAAAAACTCCGCAACCATTTCTCGTCGCCGAAGGGGGCTGCGAGTGTTGCCATTGCGAATATCGATTCATACCAGTCGATCGTCGCGACTTATGGATTTACGCTTTCCCATCAGTATCTCGTTGATATTTATGAAGAGCTGAAAAACAGCAAAACATATGTCGCCCGTATCGGTGACGGAATATTCGCGGTGCTGGGACGATCGGGCGATATCGACGAGAGCGCCTTACTGGAGGCGTTGACGCGGCCGCGTCTGATCGAGGGGGTCGAGATCACGACGAGCGCGACGAGCGCAATCCTTGATCTCGCGGATATCGAGCCGGATCCGTCCGCCGTCCTGAAAATAGCCAGGGCGGCACTGCAGCATGTCCGGCAGACGGCACGGGGCAAGGTCCTGCGCTATGACCGGAGGATGCGGGCCGAAACCGATAGGCGCGACTGGTTGCAAGCTGAACTGCGCCGCGTTGCCGGAAATGGTGAGGGGCTTTCCGTTCATCTTCAGCCGAAAGTGGCGTTGCTGACGGGGGAGGTAAAAGGTGCGGAAGCATTGCTCCGCTGGACCCTTGGGGATGAAGCCATCTCGCCGGCCGAATTCATTCCGATCGCGGAATCCATCGGCCTCGTGGCGCCCCTGACGGATTTTGTCATTCAGGAGGTCGGGAAATGGGTCAAGGACCGGCAACCGGACAGCCCGGTGCCGGTTGCCGTGAACCTCTCCATGGCGGATCTGAACCGGCCGGAATTTTCATCCCGTCTGTTGCGGGAAGTGACCGCCGCCGGGCTTGGGCCGGATGCCGTTGAATTCGAAGTGACGGAAGGCATTGCCATGCACAAGGGCGCCTGGGCCCAGACGCAGATCCGGGCACTCGCGGATGAAGGGTTCCGGATCTCGCTCGATGATTTCGGCACGGGCTATTCGTCATTGAGGCAGTTCGATAGCCTTCCCATCGACATGATCAAGATCGATCGCAGCTTTGTCAGTGCCCTGAAAACCTCAACCGCCCGGGAAAGCCTGGCATCGGTGGTTCTCGGCATGACGCAGGTGCTTGACGTGGATTGCGTTGCCGAAGGCATTGAGACGGAAGAGCAAAAGCAGGCCCTGATCTTCCTCGGCTGCAAGACGGGGCAAGGCTATCTGCTTGGCTACCCGACGCCGATTGAAGATTTTGATGCGGCGTTTGTCGGATCATAGCGTAGCACGAACGGCCAAGGTTTTTTATGCTAGGCCGAGATGCGTATAGACAGGCAACCGCCTGGTCTCGAACACTGAATATCGCCTCTCTATTTCGGCAATATTCTCGGCGTCGGTGTCAAGTTTCCGGCCTTGATAGACCATTTGAATGTTCTGCTGCTTGAAGAGCTCCCAGATATGTGCAGCCGGGTTGATTGGGGCTTTCACATGGGCCGAGAGGAACTGTTGATCCAGCCTGTCGACGGGAATGCCGCCGCCAGTTACAGGGGAGGCAAGGTATTTCAGCTCGTCGGACGATCTGGAATGCTCGGCGACGGCGAGATTGAAGGCCGCCGTGGTTTCTTTCCGGCGGGCGTCGCCCTCGGCTGGCCGGCAGGGATGAAGGTGCCCCGATCCGACAAGAGCAGGCAGCATTCTCATGAGTGTGTCCCATCCGAGCGCTGCAATCGTCTGATCCGATGTCTGGATATCCTGAAGGGTGCGCGGCCCGGCTGAAAAGGCGTTGATCAGCGGCCTGAAGGCGTGCTCTTCGAGCGTCGATTTTCCCTTGAAACCAGTGACGGCCATGGGAAAGTTTTCCGGCGCAACCGACAAGGCGAAGCGGGTCTGCAGCCAGGCTTCGCGCTGTGACAGCGGTGTGTGCTGCAGTGGCCCCTTCACGAATATATCCCGCCGGAACGGTGTGTTCGTGATGAAGTCTCTCAAGGTTTCCCGGCGGACTGGATCCTGCTCGCCGGCCAGCATCTCTTGTTGCGCTCCGGTCAGATTGAGGAAGTCGACATGGTCCAGCAGATAGGCAGAGCCTGCGAAAGACAACTTCGCCTGGTTGAGGTCCGCTGCGATATCGGCTGAATAGAAAGGCGTCCAGTCGCGGTTGAAGAATTCATGTGCGAGATAGGCGCGTTTGTCGTCCTTCATCCGTCTCAGGCGCTTCAGCATGTCCGGGTTGGACGTGAAATTTCGAGCCTCGCCGCTGACTTTTTCCGCGAAGGCCAGGGCACTGTCGATCCGCTGTTCGATCGGCCCGTTCTGACCGGCGGCGTGGTCGGCCAGAAGTCGGCGCAGGGGCATCGCGGAAGCCCAGGCGGGCAAGCAATTATAGCTCACATAAACGAGGCCGCCGACAGCCAGCTTTCGGGCGATAAAGTCGATGATGGCTGCACGGTTCTCTGCGTTGACCCAGCTATAGACCCCGTGCAGGGCGATGACGTCGAACCTGTCCGGCAGGCCGGACTGGTTGGCGAAATCCGCAAACGCCGTGTCGTAGAAAGAGACATTGGACGTGCCGGCGTTACGGGCCAAGGCTTTGGCGCCCGCAATCTGGGTTGGATTGAAGTCGGTTGCGTGGAAGTCGATGTCGGGATTGGCCGCAGCCAGCAGATTGGCGCTGAACCCCTGGCCACATCCAAGATCACAGAACGTGAGTTTATCGGCCTGATTTTTCACCCCCCGGGACAAGAGGGCGAAATTGAGTAGTTCAGGCGTCATCTCACGATAGAAGCCGTGAGTATAATCAATCTCGGTGACGTATCCGGAATTCCACTCCGCCATTCCGCATCCTTATGTGATCTTAGGGAGCGTTCTCGAACAACTCATTAAACGCCTTCACCGCCGCCGCCGGCCCCTCCGGATGTTTCCACACAGCCGTGATCACACAAAGGAAATCCGCGCCCGCGTCGATCAGCGGCTGTGCGTTGTCCAGGTTGATGCCGCCGATGGCGACGCAGGGGATGGTAGAGATGGCGGACCAGCTTTGCAGGGTTTCGAGCTCGGCGTAGTGCGTGATCTCTTTCGTGTTGGTCGGATAGAAGGCGCCGAAGGCGACGTAATCAGCACCGGCTTCCGCCGCTTCCATCGCCAGATGCGCGGAATTGTGACAGGTCACGCCGATCATGGCCTCGTCGCCGAGAATGCGGCGGGCTTCGGCATAGGGCGTGTCCTGCTGGCCGACATGGGCGCCGTCGCAGCCTGTGAGCAGGGCGAGATCCGGGCGGTCATTCATCAGCAGCGGCACGCCACGTTCGTGGCAGACCGGCAGCAGAGCTTCGGCGGCCCGCTTGATCTCGTCGTCGGAGACATCCTTCAGGCGGAGCTGCAGGCAGGCGACCGGTCCCGCATCGAGGGCGGCGGCAAGGTCTTCGGCGAAGGCCCTGATCTCGATCTTCGGCGGGGTGATCAGGTACAGCTCGCAGCTCGGCTCGGACTTGGCGGACATCTTTTTTGCCTCTGGATGTGAAAACGGCGCCCGCCCTTGCGAGCGGGCGCCGCGTCTAAGCGGTATGGGGCGAGGTTTACGCCTTGCCCTTGTAGATGTCGATGATGGTGTTCAGCATCGCCATGGCTTCTTCGCGCGGACGCTGGAAGGTGTTGCGGCCGATGATGGAGCCGTTGGCACCGCCGTCGCGCAGACCGCGGATCTCGTTGTAGAGACCGTCCAGATCCTTCGCTTCACCGCCGGAGAAGACGACGATGCGGCGGCCGTTGAAGCAGGACTGCACAACGTGTTCGATCCGCTCGGCCATGGTGCCGATGGCGATCTTGTTGGCTTCGTAGGACTTCTTCGCGGCGTCCAGCTCAAGATGCTCGGTCGGCGGCTTCACCTTGATGATGTGGGCGCCGAGCAGGGCGGCCATGTGGGCGGCATAGGCGCAGATATCGACTGCGGTTTCGCCCTTCTTGGTGAGATCGCCGCCGCGCGGATAGGACCAGACCACGACCGCGAGGCCGTATGCCTTGGCTTCTTCCGCCATCTCCCGGATCTGCCCCATCATCTCGAAGGCATTGTCCGAGCCCGGATAGATGGTGAAGCCGATGGCGGAGCAGCCGAGACGGACGGCTTCCTGCACGGAGCCGGTGATCGCCTGGCTCGGTCCATCCTTGTCGCGGGCGAGGCTGTTCGAGCTGTTCACCTTCATGATCGTCGGGATCTGGCCCGCGAAGGTATCGGCACCGGCCTCGATCATGCCGAGCGGAGCGGCATAAGCGGAGAGACCGGCATCGATCGCCAGCTTGAAGTGATAGTGCGGATCATAGGCATCCGGGTTCGGCGCGAAGCTGCGGGCCGGACCATGCTCGAAGCCCTGGTCGACCGGCAGGATCACGAGTTTGCCGGTGCCGCCCAGTTTGCCCTGCATCAGGATGCGGGCGAGGTTGGCTTTCGTGCCCGGGCAATCGCTTTCGTAATTGTCGAGGATACGCTTGACGCGTTGGGTGATTTTCATCGCCTTCGGTCCTTCTCTCTCTAATCTTTAAAGGGTCGCCGCAACCGCTGCGGTGGTGTCCAGCATGCGGTTGGAGAAGCCCCATTCGTTGTCGTACCAGCTCATCACGCGGACCAGCTTGCCTTCGACCACCTGGGTCTGGCCCAGATCGAAGGTGGAGCTGTTCGGGTTGTGATTGAAGTCGATGGAGACCAGCGGCTCGTCATTGGTGCCGAGGATGCCCTTCAGCTTGCCGCCCGCTGCCTTGACGATGGCGGCGTTGACTTCCTCGACCGTGGTCTCGCGCTTCGGCACGAACTTCAGGTCGACCAGGCTGACATTGGCCATCGGCACGCGGACGGAGGTGCCGTCCAGCTTGCCGGCCAGTTCCGGCAGCACCAGGCCGACGGCCTTGGCGGCGCCGGTGGTGGTCGGGATCATCGAGCTGGCGGCGGCGCGGCCGCGATAGAGATCCTTGTGCATGGTGTCCAGCGTCGGCTGGTCACCGGTATAGGCATGGATCGTGGTCATGTAGCCATGCTCGATGCCGATGGCTTCGTTCAGCACATAGGCGACCGGGGCAAGGCAGTTGGTGGTGCAGGACGCGTTCGAGATCACGGTGTGCTCGGCGCTGATCTGGTCATGGTTCACACCATAGACCACGGTCAGGTCGGCACCCGTCGCCGGAGCGGAGATGATGACGCGCTTGGCGCCGGCCGCGATGTGCTTTGCCGCATCTTCACGCTTGGTGAAGAGACCGGTGCATTCCAGCACGATGTCGACGCCGAGTTCCTTGTGCGGCAGGTTCGCCGGGTCGCGTTCGGCGGTCACCTTGATTGGGCCCTTGCCGTAATCGATGGTGTCTTCGCCGACGATCACGTCGAACGGGAAGCGGCCGTGGTTGCTGTCCCATTTCAGAAGATGCGCGTTTGTCTTCACCGGACCCAGATCGTTGATGGCGACGACCTTGATGTCATCCCGTCCGCTTTCCGCGAGTGCCCTCAGAACCAGACGGCCGATCCGCCCGAACCCGTTGATGGCAACATTGACGCTCATCAGTTTTCCTCCAGATTTTCAGTCTCTTACAAGAACGCCGCCCCGGCGGGGCGGCGCAGATGGGATTATCCCAGACGTTTTTTGACCTCGGACACGACGGCATCGCTGGTGATGCCGAAATGTTTGTAGAGGTCGCCAGCTGGCGCGGAAGCGCCGAATGAGTTCATGCCGACGAAGATTCCGTCGAGTCCGATCAGGCTGTCCCAGCTCTGCTGGATACCGGCCTCGACCGCGACCATGAGTGTGCCGGAGCCGAGCACGGTTTTGCGATAGGCGGCATCCTGGGCCTTGAAGCGCTCGATCGACGGCATGGAAACCACGGCCGTGGCGACGCCGTCGGCTTCCAGGACCTTCTGCGCTTCCAGGGCGATCTCGATCTCGGAGCCGGTGGCGAGGATCGTCACCTTGCGATCACCGGAAGCGTCGGA
>NZ_CAXBDC010000053.1:0-31028 GCF_963974195.1 uncultured Nisaea sp. | reverse complement strand
AAATAGTTATATAAAGGAGATGCTCATTTCGCATTTGCGAGATGAGGGCGGTGCCAGGCTTTTTAAGGCATGCGCTGAAACGCAACGAACAAAAGGTCCGTGCAATGGCCAACGAAAAGAATCAAAACGTTCAGGAAGTGTTCCTTAACGCGATCCGGAAGAACAAGACTGCGGTTACAATTTTTCTTATCAACGGTGTGAAACTCCAGGGCATCGTCACATGGTTTGACAATTTCTCCCTGCTGTTGCGCCGTGACGCTCATTCGCAGTTGGTCTACAAGCACGCGATCTCGACGATTATGCCGTCTCAGCCGGTTCAATTGTTTGAGCCGACACGGGAAGAAGGTGCTCTTGATTCTGAATGACCGGAGCGTGCATGGGTAGCACGCCGGGCGCGAGCAGCGGACTGGCTCTCGTCGTCCATCCTTTCGAAAAACAGAGAGCGGGTGAGCCCGCGGCACTGCGAGACCCGGAGGGGCGTCTTGCGGAAGCCGTCGGGCTGACTGCGGCCATTGAGCTCGACGTGGTTCACGCCGAGACCGTTTCGCTGTCCAAAGTCCGGCCCGCGACCTATCTGGGTGGCGGGGCCGTTGAACGGTTGGCGGGAACGGTCAAGGGGCTGGAAGTCGATGTCGTTATCGTCGATGCCTCGCTCTCTCCGGTGCAGCAGCGCAATCTCGAGAAGGAGCTTGAGTGCAAGGTCATTGACCGTACCGCTCTGATCCTTGAGATCTTTGGTGCCAGGGCGCGGACCCATGAAGGCCGTCTTCAGGTCGAGCTGGCGGCTTTGACGTTCCAGCGCAGCCGCCTGGTCCGATCATGGACACATCTTGAGCGCCAGCGTGGTGGGTTTGGCTTTGTCGGCGGCCCCGGTGAAAGCCAGCTCGAGATCGACAGGCGCCTGATCCTCGAGCGTATTTCCCGGATCCGTAATGAGCTTGAGGACGTAAAGCGGACGCGGGAGCTGCATCGCGAGTCCCGGCGCAAGGTGCCGTATCCGATCGTCGCGCTCGTCGGCTATACCAACGCCGGAAAATCGACACTTTTCAACCGGCTGACCGAGTCCGAAGTGTATGCCAAGGACCTGCTCTTCGCGACCCTTGATCCGACCATGCGCCGGGTGGAGCTGCCATCCGGGCGGACGGTGATCCTGTCCGATACCGTGGGCTTCATTTCAGACCTGCCGACACATCTGGTCGCGGCTTTCAGGGCCACGCTGGAGGAAGTCCGCGAGGCGGATATTCTCCTGCATGTCCGCGACTTCTCGCACCCCGACAGCGATGCGCAGCGGGATGACGTTTTGTCGGTCCTGCGTGATCTGGGGCTTGAAGAGCAGAAGCTCGAAGACCAAACGGTCGAAATTCTGAACAAGATCGACCTGATGGAAGATCCCGCCAGTCTGGATAGTGCGTCCGGGAAAACGCACCGGATCGCGGTTTCCGCGCTCACGGGGGAGGGCTGCAAGAATGTCCTCTCCGTGCTTGATGAAATGATCGGCGCGGCTGACGTCACACGGACTTTCGAGCTCGATGTCACCGACGGAGCCGCGCTTGCGTGGTTGTATGAGCACGGTCAGGTCATGGAGCGGCAGGACGGGGAAACCGACATTTTGATGAAGGTACGCCTGGCTCCCGTGGATGCGGAACGTTTTGACGCCAGGTTCAATGTCTGAACACGATATGTTGATGGTGATTTAGATCACTTCCAGAACAGGGCGTATACGGGTAGATATCCAGACCCGCCTTGCATCGTCCGATGCGTCAGTTCAAAGGATCGCATGACCAATATCCCAGACCCCGCCGCAGTCATCGAAATCATGCGTGAAACGGCGGATGCCGTAATTCTCCCCCGTTTCCGTTCTCTTCAGTCCGGTGAAATCCAGGAAAAAACCGGACCGGATGATCTGGTGACCATCGCGGATATCGAGTCCGAGCGCCGCATGACCCCGTTACTGCGTGATCTGTTGCCGGGCTCAAGCGTGGTTGGCGAGGAAGCCGTCGCCGATGATATTTCCGTTCTCGGCAATCTCACGGCGGAGGCACCAGCCTGGATCATCGATCCGGTTGACGGTACGCGTAACTTCACCAAGGGAAGCCGCAATTTTTGCGTGATGGTGGGGCTGGTTTACCGGCGTCAGCCGGTTCTTGGCTTCATCCTCGATCCGCTGGGCGAACGCTGTGCGTTTGCCGTGCGCGGTGAGGGGGCGTGGATGCGGGATTATGACGAGCGTGATTCAGCATTGTCCGTGCTGGCACCAAGGCCAAGCGGGGAAATGCGGGGAGCTCTGAATTTCCGTTTCCTGTCGTCGCCCCTGAAGGAGGAGATGAAAGAGCGGGCCAAGACCGGGGTACAGGATCATTTCCGGCTAGGCTGTGCCGGCCACGAATATCTCACGTTGCTGACAGGCGACGCGCATTTCGCCATGTATCCGAAAAATATGCCGTGGGACCACGTGGCGGGTGCTCTTCTGCACCAGGAAGCGGGCGGTTTTCACGCCCGCTTCAACAAGCGCCCTTATTACCCGGATCAGCTTGACGGCGGTCTGCTGATCGCGCCGGACGAAGCATCCTGGGACGAGCTCAGGGAAAAGCTTTGGCCATAATCACTGGGCCTGTGCAACCTCAGGGGCTGCAAGCCGATGACAGCTCAGGCCGCGCTCTTGTAGGTAAGCCCGCGGCCTTCTTCCAGGCCCAGCATCAGGTTCATGTTCTGAACCGCCGCACCCGAAGCCCCCTTGCCCAGATTGTCGAGTGTCGCCGCCAGCACGCATTGTCCGTTCTTCTCGTTCGCAAAAACGTAAAAACGGATAGTGTTGGTACCGTTCTGCTCTTCCGGATCCAGGCGGGGAAGGGAGGCTGCTTCATCCAGAGGTGCCACATCAGCGAAGAGATGTCCGCTGTAATGGTCGCTGAGGCATTCGTGAATCCGCGCCGCGCCGATGCCTTCCTTGAGGGCCCAGAGATGCAGGGGCACATAGACTGCCATGCCCTTGTAATATCGTCCGACGCTCGGCTGGAAGATCGGCGCGTGCTCCAGCATGGAATATTGCTGCATCTCCGGCAGATGCTTGTGCTGCAGGTTGAGGCCATAGGCAAACACGTTCGCGGAAAGATGATCCGCTGCCGAAGTGTCTTCCATGGACTGGATCAGCGCCTTGCCGCCGCCGGAATAACCCGAAACGGCATTGACCGTGACCGGGTAATCGGCCGGAAGCAGGGCGTTCTCCACCAGCGGGCGGATCAGACCTATGGCGCCGGTCGGATAGCAGCCGGGATTGCTGACAAAGCGCGCATGGCGCACGGCCTCTTCCTGGCCGGAGCTCAGTTCCGGAAAGCCGTATACCCAGTCATTATCCACCCGGTACGCCGTTGAGGCATCGATTACCTTCGTCTCCGGATTCTCGATCAGTGACACGGCTTCGATGGATGCCGCATCCGGCAGGCAGAGGATGGAGAGATCCGCTTCATTCAGCGCACGGCGTCGGGCTTCGGTATCCTTGCGTTCGTCCGCGCCGAGACTGATCAGGGAGACATCGTCCCGCCCCGCCAGTCGCTCGCGGATCTGCAGGCCCGTGGTCCCGGCTTCACCGTCGATGAAAATGCTTACCGCCATAGCGGATCTCCTCGTTGCGCAGCCCTGTTGCCGCGCTTATTTCCGCACAATATTGAATGGAGAGAAGGCTTGGCAACCCGCCATGATTTCAATCCGGTTGATATTCACATTCGCCGGGCGCGATGCGGCCCAGAAAATGGCGTCGGCGATATCGTCGGCCGTGAGCGGATCGGTGCCGTCATAAAAATTGTCGGCTTTGTCGCTATCGCCCTTGAAGCGGACGGCGGAGAACTCGGTATTGGCAAGGCCCGGTTCGATATCCGTTGCCCGGATGTTCTTGCCGACAAGGTCCGCGCGCAAGTTCAGGGTGAACTGTTTCACGAAGGCTTTGGTGGCGCCGTAGACGTTACCGCCCGGATAGGGCCAGCTGCCGGCGACGGAGCCGAGATTGATGACATGGCCGCTGCCGGCGGAAACCATGTGGGGAAGCATGGCGCGGGTGGTGTAGAGCAGGCCCTTGATGTTGGTATCGACCATGGTTTCCCAATCCTCGATCGCAACCTCGTCGGCACTTTCCAGACCGAGGGCGAGACCGGCATTGTTCACCAGCACGTCGACCGGCTTGAAGCTCTCCGGAATGCCGGCGATGCAAGCATCGACGGCGGCCTTGTCCTGCACGTCGAGTGTCACTGCATGGCATGGTGTCGGCAGTTCGCCCTGTAATTTCTCAAGACGGTCTGTGCGGCGGCCGGTGATGATGGTCTGCCAGCCTTCGGCGGCAAACCGGCGTGCAGTCGCTTCGCCAAATCCGGAGGTCGCACCAGTGATGAAAACGGTTTTGGTCATGTCTTTTCTCCTTCGATAAAAGACAGTTAAAACAAAAATTTATGTCATTTTGTTGATGTGATCAGGCTTTGTCGAACTGTTTGGCGCGTTGCCAGAGATCTTCCAGTTCACCCAAATCCGCCTGATCCGGGGAGCGTCCCGTTTCATCATGCAGCATTGTCTCGACAACCCGGAATCGGGTCTCGAATTTCCGGTTGCAGCGCCTGAGGGCACTCTCCGGGTCGATATCGAGTTTGCGGGCAAGATTGACGCAAACGAACAGAAGATCGCCGATTTCATCCTCGATCCGGTCGGGGTCACGCTCGGCCGGATGATCCTTCAATTCCGCGCGGACTTCGGCGATCTCTTCTTCCAGCTTGTCGAACACCTGATCCGTCCCCGGCCAGTCGAACCCGACGCGGCCGGCGCGCTTTTGCAGTTTCACCGCTCGCATCAGGGCGGGGAAGGCCGAAGAGACATCATCCAGAGCGCTTGGCCGTACATCACTTTTGGCGGCTTTACGGGCGCGCTCTTCGGCTTTTTGCACTTCCCAGTTCCGCGTCTGGGCGTCGGCATCGGCAACATTCTCTGACGCGAAGACATGCGGATGCCGCCGGATCATCTTTTCGGTGATGGCATGCGCCACGCTGTCGAAATCGAAATGCCCGGCTTCCTGACCGATTTGCGTGTGATAGATCACCTGAAGCAGCAGGTCGCCGAGTTCTTCCTCGAGATGGGGCATATCCCCTTCGGTGATGGCATCCGCAACCTCGTAGGCTTCCTCGATGGTGTAGGGCGCGATCGTCTCGAAACTCTGCTCGATATCCCACGGGCATCCGCCATCTGGATCGCGCAGGCTCGCCATGACCTGACGCAGCCTCTCAATGGGAGGCAGGTCGGGGGCGGGGATGGGTTTTGCCGCTGAATTCTTGATCTTTTCTGTCATGATGGCGAAACCATAATCGTTGCCTCGATATGGTTAAAGGCCGAAGCGTTTCACTGGTGTGATTTCATTCGGCCGGGCTGTCTGAATTCTGGCTCCAGCACGCAGAAGCCTTGACCTGACAGGATTAAGTCAGATCATGAGCGGTCTTTAATCATTCCAGAATCCCAATCAAATGATAACGATTCAATCGGGGCGTTTGCTGTCCTGGGCGCTGACGGCCGGGATTATGGTGATCGGCTCGAACTCGTTTGTGCTGAGCCCGATCCTCGGCGATGTCGCACGTGACATGGAAGTTCATCCGGCAATAGTGGCGCGGGCAATCTCTGCGTTTGGCGCCGCGACGGCGGTCTCGTCACTCATCTATGCGCGCTATGGCGGCGGAGTATCCGTCCGGCGGGTGCTTTCGGTGGGAGCGGCGATGATGGCGCTGTGTTTCATCGTCAGTGCCATCAGCGAGACCTGGCATGTATTGGCTCTGGCGCAGGGAGAGGTCGGCCTGGCTGTTGGACAGATGCTGCCGACGATCTATGCGACAGCAACAGCGAGCGCACCGGAAGGACAGGGAGCCCAAATTCTCGGCAAAGTGATTCGCGGCTGGGCGATCGCACTTGTTCTCGGGGTGCCGTTCTCGGCATTTGTCTCGGATCTCGCGGGGTGGCGGGCGGTTTATTACGTGCTTGCCGGATTTGCCGGGATCACGGCGGTCGCCTTTACGCGGATACCACTGGGGGCGGAACAAGCGGCTGACAGGGTGGCGATCAGCGTGAAGCAGGCGCTCGTCCGGCCAGGAGCTGTGCCCCTGCTTGTCATTTGCCTGCTCTATATGACCGCGTTTTACGGTCTCTATCCGTTTCTGGGCGTCCGGCTTGGCGAAACGTTCGGGGCAAGCGCGACGATGTCCGGCTTCGTCGTCCTTACGTACGGCGCCGGGTTCGGGATCGCCAGTACCTGCATGTCCTGGGTGGATCGTGCGGGGCCGGCGCGTGTGTTTCCAGGTATTCTCGGCTTCCTCTGTCTCGTCTATCTGGCGCTTGTGCCGGCCACGACGAGCTATCCCGGCGCACTTGCCGCAGGTTTTGTCTGGGGTATGGCAAACCATATCGGCGTGAACCTGATCATCCTGTTCTTGTCGCGGCGGGGAGATGACGCACGGCCGGTTCTGATGGGGCTGCACACCACAATCACCTACGGCGCAATCTTCCTTGGCCCGTTCGTGTGCGGCATGCTCTATGCCGCGAACGGCTTTCCCGCCGCGTCTTTTGCGGCCGCGGGCTTGCTGGCCGGTGCCGGGCTGGTGGCGTGGACGAAGCGGCACCTGATGTAGGATGTTTATGCGATCTGATGGGCGATCAGTGGAGAGTTTGAACGCGCCGTGAGCGGTCGGCAGGATTCTGAATGGTGGCCCCGGAGGGACTCGAACCCTCACGTCCTAAGACTCGCGATTTTAAGTCGCGTGCGTCTACCAGTTCCGCCACGGGGCCCGCCGCTTACCAGACGCGGGATACCTACATTAAGGCGCTCGCCACGCCAAGCGGTTCTGAACAAGTATCAGGAGGTGCGGGATGGAAGCAGCTGGAGCCAAGAGTTGGATTTTTGCCATATGAAACGATCGGTAAGTCGCATGATGTTACGTCCCGCTCCGGGCCGTACTCGGGCCAGAAGCGTTTTGGCAAGAGCAGCCCTGGTGTGTTTCTGTTTATTGTCGATAAGGGCCGAAGCGCAAAATCATTCTTCATTCGCTTTCATGCCGAGCCAGATTCAAGGCGTCTGGGTGATTGAGGAGGTCGATTTCTCCGGCATAACCGCCGTCACACCAGAGCAGGCCGAACCTTTCATCGGCGGCCGTATCGAGATCACGAATTCCCATCTGGATGTTTTAGGCTACCGATGCCGCGTTGACCGCTACGCGGCGGAATTGATCGATAATACAGCTGGCTATTTCGGTGAGCGCTGGTTGTTCTCGAACGACCTCAAGTCCGAGGGCCTTCGCAAGGCTCCGGATTTTTATCCCGACTGGCTGAAAGTTGAGTTGACCTGCGCTGATGAAAGCAGGCCATCGATCGACGAAAAGGATGCGCTTTTCTTCTGCACTGCCGGGGACTCGATGGACGGAAAGGCTTTCGATTATTTCGGTGGCGATTTTCTGGTCACCAGTTGCGACGGGCCGAATTATATTTTGCGAAGAGTCGAATAGACTGCCGAATCGCCCGATCCCTGGACACGCGATGACAAAGCATTTGGATCTGATCCTTTTGCTTGGGGGCGCTGCCCGGTGATGCTTGATGGCGGGAATTATGCCTTGCCTATGCGGAATATATTTTCCTAACTACTCGGCGCCTTAATCATTCCGCGAGCAACGACTCACGGAACCAAGCGCTGCCTCTTTGGAGGGCGCAAAAACAAATACGACTTAGGGAGTCGAAACTATGAAACGCACTTTGCTTGGCGCCGTTGCGGCGTTGGCTCTTTCTTCCAGTCTTGCCGTTGCGGACTATCCCGAGCGGGAAGTGCTCGGTGTCGTGATGTGGGGCGCCGGTGGCGCGACCGATACCGTGGCCCGTGCCGTTAATCCGGCGGCTGAGGAAGCGCTTGGAAAGCCGATTGTTGTGCTGAACAAGTCCGGCGGAGCCGGCGCGATCTCGACCGCTTTCGTGAATGCGGCTCCGGCCGACGGGTACACATTCCTTTATGGGGCCGAGAATCCGCAATTGCATCCGGTGATGGGTGTTTCCAGCCTCGACTATTCCTCTTTTTATCCGGTCAACATTCTGGGCCGTGGCGTTGCTGTGATCGCCGTTCCGTCGGACTCCAAATACAAGACGATGGCCGACCTGCTGGCTGATATCAAAGCCAATCCCGGTGCCGTTAAAATGGGATCGACCGGTCCCGGCGGCTTGCCAAGCACGATCAGTGCCTTGATCGCGAACGCTGCCGATTTCGAGGTCACCGCCATTCCGTTCGGCGGTGAGGGACCGGGCCTGACCGCCATGCTCGGCGGCGAGGTCGATTTCATGCCGTCCGGCATTTCCGCCGCAGCCGAGCAGATCAAGGCTGGCAAGATGCGGGCGCTGGCCGTGGTGAATCCGTCATCGGTAGACACGCTGCCGAACGTACCGCCGATCACCGACGCTATTCCCGGAATGGATAAATTCCTGCCGTGGGGGCCGTTCTACGGGGTTTTCGTGCGCAAGGATGCGCCGGACGACGTGAAGGCCGTTCTTGAGAGTGCCTTCAAGAAAGCCGCCGAGAGCGAACAGTTCACCACGCTGATGGCCAATCGGGGCAATGTGATGATGAATATCTCCGGCAGTGAAGCGGAGGCGTTCCTGAAGAAGTGGCAGCAGGTCACTGTCTGGGCACTGCAGGATACGGGCGCGGCAAAGGTCGACCCGGCTTCTCTCGGTATCAAGCGGCCGTAATGGCATGCCCTGGGGCCGTCTTCGGACGCCCCCAGGACTGCTATTGATCATCGATGATGCTTCATAAAATGAAGGGATCGGGCGAGGCCCTGTTCTCGCTCATCCTGGTTCTGTTCAGTGCCGCCGCATTCTGGCAATCCTATGGTATTTCAGGATTCGGCGGCCTGACGACTGCGGGCATGTTCCCCATGCTTGCCTCCGCGACCATGCTGGCCGCGGCATCCTTTGTCCTGTCCGGGGCTGTGCGGGGCTTGTCCGAAAGCGATGCCGCCGACAGGCCGGTGACGGCGCATGCCGGCCCGGTATTTTCGCGCGATCTGCTGATTATCGTCGCGATGGTCGCCGCCTATGTCGCCGCGATGCCCTATATCGGCTTCGTGCTGTCTTCGGCCTTGTTCCTGTTCGCCGCGTTCTCTTATCTCTGGCGCCAGGGCCTGTTTCTCTCGCTGCTGATCACGGGCGTCTCGATTGCCGTGATCTACGTTGTTTTTCGCCTTGGCTTCCAGGTTGTCCTGCCATCGGGAACGTGGCTGCGGGGAGTTTTCTGAGATGCCGGAGATCCTTTCCAACTTGTCGATCTCATGGTTCGATCCCTGGCTGATGCTGCTGACGGCTGCGGGAACCATGGCGGGGATCTATGTCGGGGCGATCCCCGGCCTCTCCGTCACCATGGCAACCTCCATTCTGATTTCCTTCACTTTCAAATGGCCGGTGAATGATGCCCTGGCGCTGATTGCCGGTGTCTTTGTCGGCGGCGTATATGGCGGCGCACGCACGGCCATCCTGCTGAACATACCGGGTGCGCCGAGCGCAGTGGCAACGGCAATCGAGGGCTACCCGATGGCCCAGCGCGGAGAGGCCGGGCAGGCGATCGGACTGACGACGGTGATGTCTGTCATTGGCGGGCTTGTGGGGATTCTGGCACTTGCCATTTTCGCCCCGGCTATCGCGAACTTCGCCCTGATGTTCCAGTCACGGGATTATTTACTGCTTGGCCTGATCGGTATTTTGCTCGTCGGGGCCCTTTCCGGGGAAAGCTTTGCCAAAGGTGTTTTCGCGGGTGCTCTTGGCGTGCTGATCGGAATGGTCGGACTGGACCCGATGACGGCCGAGCAGAGACTGACTTTTGGCTCGATACAGTTGATGGGCGGCATTCCCTATGTTGCCGCCATGATCGGCTTTTTTGGCGTGGCCGAAGCGCTGGTGCAGCTCCACAATCTCTCGCTGCCGCCGATCCGGCAGAAAATCGGCAGCGTTATTCCCGGGCTGGCCGACATACGGCGTTATCTCGGTCTGGCGCTGCGCTCCTCTGGTATCGGAACAATCATCGGCGCCCTGCCGGGAACCGGCGGCGATATCGCTGCATTGCTGGCTTACGATCACGCTAAGAGATCGACGAAGAAGCCGGAAGTTCCCTTCGGCAAGGGGGCGAAGGAAGGGCTGGTGGCGCCGGAGACCGCGAATAACGCGGCGGTCGGCGGCGCATTCATCCCGATGCTGACACTCGGTATTCCGGGGGATGCGGTGACTGCGGTCATTATCGGCGCGCTGTTCATTCACGGCCTGAAACCGGGGCCGTTGCTTCTGATCGAAACGCCGCACCTGTTCTGGTTCATCGTCGGAAATCTGACGCTGGCAAATCTGTTCCTGCTGATATTCGGGCTGAGCGGCATCCGGGTCTTCACCAAGATTGTCGAATGTCCAAAGGCGATCCTGATACCGCTGATCATCGTGCTCTCTGCCGTCGGCACCTATGCCATCCAGAACAATCCGGTCCACATCACCTGGATGCTGGGTTTCGGTGTGGCCGGTTATTTCATGAAGGTATTCGGCTTTCAGGTCGGCCCGGTGATTCTGGGAGTGATCCTGGGGCCGATGCTGGACAGTAATTACCGGCGGGCGATGATTGGCGCGCGTCATGATATCGGCGAGTTCCTGTGGAACTTCGTCGCTCATCCGATATCGCTCGCATTGACCGTATCGTTCCTGCTGCTGCTGATTTCTCAGACGTCTCTCTGGCAACGCCGGGTGCGGAGCGGTTAGCCGGAGGGGATAATGTAATCCCGTATCTCCGCCGTGCCTTGGCTCTTACGGCACGGCGGAGACGGTTTAGGCTGCTTTATTCGGCGGCCTTGGCGGCGCGGTCGCTATAGACCGGCAGACGCCATTCGGGGTGGCTTTCCGTCTTGCCTTCACAGACATCGAAATAGGTCTGCTGCAGCTTTTTGGTGATCGGTCCGATACCGCCTTTGCCAACGGGGAGGCGATCGATGGACAGAATCGGGGTGACTTCCCAGGCGGTGCCGCAGAAGAAGGCTTCGTCGGCGGCCGCAAGTTCGCTGCGGTCGATATCCCGTTCCACGATCTCGTAGCCGGCCTCGCGGGCAAGCTGCAGGGCGGTGTCCCGGGTGATACTTTCCAGGATGTCGCTGGAAGTGTGCGGGGTGATCACCTGATTGCCCCGGACCATGAAGAAACACATGCCGGGACCTTCGGAGATCTTGCCCCGGCTATTCAGGAAGAGGGCGGTGTCATAGCCGTCGACCGTCGCCTGCACAGTGGCAAGCCGGCCGTTATTATAGTTGGCGTTGCATTTGACGCGCATCGGCATGGCGTTGTCCGGGATGCGCATCCAGGAGCTGACCTGCACGTTCACGCCGTTCAGCACATTTTCCGAGCGGGGCCGCTCCAGAGCGGTGATGGCGAGGCCAACCGGCCCGCAAGCACCGGGGCCGCCCATGCCGGCGACATAGCAGGATGTCATGATGTGCAGGTTGGTTCCCTTGAAGCCGTTGGCCTGGATCAGCTCCAGGGTTTTCCGGGCAACCAGATCCGCCGGGATGGCGCTGTCAAACCGCATGAAGCGCTGGGAGAAGTCCAGCCGGTCCATATGCTCGGCCATGCGGAACAGGTAGAAATCCTCATCGTTCGCATTCCAGTAGGCACGCAGGCCCTCGAAGACCGTTGTGCCGAATTTGAAAGCCGCCGAGGCGACATGCACGGTCGCGTTGTCCCAGGCCACGATTTCGCCGTCAATGACGGCATATTTCGGCGTCGACATAGCCGTTTTCCTTCCATCCTAAGCGCGAGGTGGGAAGCGGGCCTGCCAAGAGGCGCCATACGCCTATTGGTAGTCAGCTCCCATGAATTGTTCTGGTGACAATCGGGCGTTTGTCGTCGTATTCGCCCGGTGCCATATTTCGAACCTAGAACGTTGTCGGGCCCGTCACAAGCGCCCACCGTTCTTCCGACACAAAGGGAATAGGCGAATGTCAGGCACCAGCGAAAGCCAGGATTACAACATGCGGCTTGCCTATATCGCGCTGCTCTGCGGCGGGATTATTGGCGCGCTTTCCTTCGGTATTCGATCCGGTTTCGGTGTTTTCCTGCCACCGATCACAGCAGAGCTTGGCGTCGGCCGTGAGATCTTTGCCTTCTCGCTCGCGCTTCAGAATCTGATCTGGGGGGCGACCCAGCCGTTCGCGGGCGCCATCGCGGACCGTTACGGCCCGTTCCGGGCAATTTGTGGCGGGGCTATCGTCTATGCGGCCGGTACGGTCCTGATCGCCTTTTCCGCGACACCGTCGATGCTGCATCTGAGCGCGGGCATATTGGTCGGGGCCGGTCTCGCCGGTACTTCCTTCGGGATTATCCTGGGAGCGGTTGGCCAGCTCTTCCCGCCTGAGCGGCGCTCCTGGGCGCTGGGCGTGACGGGGGCGTCCGGCTCTCTCGGACAGTTCCTGCTGGTTCCGGTCGCGGGCAGTCTTGTCGCCAGCTTCGGCTGGCAGGACGCGGCGTTGTTCATGGGGCTCGGCTCGCTGGTGATGGTGCCGCTGGCCATTGCCTTCTGGCCGGTGAAGGGAACCAAGGCGAACCCGCTTCCGTCCGGGCAGAGTCTCGGTCAGGCCCTGCGCGAGGCGCTTGGCTATAAAAGCTTCTGGTTGCTGACCAGCGGGTTCTTTGTCTGCGGCTTCCAGGTCGCCTTCATCGCGGTCCATCTGCCGGCTTACGTGACCGATCTCGGGATGCCTGTCACGGTAGGCGCCAGTGCGCTGGCGCTGGTCGGTCTGTTCAATGTGATCGGGTCTTACAGCGCCGGTGTGCTGGGTGGAAAGTTCTCGAAAAAGTATCTCCTGAACATACTCTATCTCGCTCGGGCCGTGGTCATCGTGTTCCTGCTGCTGGTGCCGCCGAGCGAGCTGGTCATCTATATCTTCGCGTCGGCCATGGGACTGCTCTGGCTCAGCACGGTGCCGCTGACGTCAGGGTTGGTCGGTCAGATTTTCGGCATGCGCTATATGAGCATGCTGTTCGGCATCGTTTTCTTCAGCCACCAGATCGGCTCGTTCCTGGGAGTCTGGCTGGGCGGTATCGTGTTTGACCAGACAGGGTCCTATGATCTGATCTGGTATATGTCGATTGCTCTGGCGTTGTTTGCCGGCTTCATCCACTGGCCAATCCGGGAGGAAGCCATCGTGCGGGCGCCTGCACCGGCGGAATAGGGCCACCCAAGCGGGGCCTGCCGTAGTAGGGAAGGTTAGTAATCGCCGAGCAGCAGTTCGCCTTCAAGGCGCAACCTGTTTGCCAGTTCAGGGCCGAGCAATAATTCGGTGAGCCGGACCTGGGTGAACAGCTGGCGTTCTGCTTCTTCCGGGGCGAGGGCGGCGTAATCCCGCTTTTTGAGGGCGGCGAGCAGTTTTCTGGACTGCTCCGTTACGCTTTCCTCGAGCTCGGCCAGGCGCCGGTTTACGTCCCGGTCGAGACCGATTTCATTTGCGAATCTGCTGGCGATCTTAAGCGAGACGATCCGGTCTTCCAGGCCTTTCTGGGCGGCGATCTGATCTCTGGCGCTGTCGTTGCCGCCGAGGCTATTCATGTTGGCGTTGGTCAGGTTGTCCTGGGCTTCCAGCATCTCACGTCGGACGAGATCGGCCATTTCGGTTTTCGTCCGTGCCACCTGCCGGTTTTGTATGCGGGACCCGGTATTGCCAATGGCACTGGCGGCGCCAACAACCTCTTTCACGGAGGCTTCGGCCTGCAAGGCCATGTTTTGGCAGCTTGTGGACGCGTAGATTTTTTCCCCGAGTGTCCGGATCTTCTCTTCCGTCTGGCTGACGATGGCCTCGTTCGCAATGTTGGTCACCGCGGAGACATCGGCCAAAGTGCCGGCTTCCTCCACGCGCTGCATGATCTCAACGATCATCGCCGGGTTACGCAGGCGGGCAAGGATAACAAACACAATGAACTCGGCATTGCTCGGCCGTTGCCGGTGAACGGTGTCCAGAGCGATGCGAATATGCTCAAGGTTGGCGTTGCTGACATGGCTCATGCCTACGGATGGCAGGGCCTTGCGCAGCTCCATGACCGGAACGGCGACTTCCAGCACGCCGAGGATCTCTTTGAGCGCCGCATAGATAAACGTGTCGCCCAGTTTGGTGATCAGAGCCTGCTTGGCTGCCTTGTCCTTTTCAGCCATATCGAGAACCCGGTGCAGCTGTCCCGACGCATAGCGCCAGAAGCCGGTACCGAGAATCATCAGCGCCTCTTCATTCTCCTTTTCGATCCCATCCAGGTCGTTCTGGTATCGCTGGATGCGGGCAGGTTCTGAATTTTCCAGCAGCAATTTATAACAGGGAACGATAGCGCTGCGCGGTATCCGTCCGACGGGTTTGCGCGGCTCGCCAGTGGTGTAAAGAAGATCCGAGAAGGGCTCGGCGAAGAGCCGGACCAGTGTGGCCTGCCGTTGCGGCTTCAGAATGGCGAGCCTGGGGCGGAGCTGGTCCAGGATCTTGCCGACGGCAGGCGCCTTGCTGGGGTCCTGCGCGCGGCGTTCCAGCTTTGCCACCAGTTCGGTCAGATCTTCTTCCGGAATCTTGAAGAGCTGCCCCTCGAGATTACCGAGGGGAATGTCGTTTGAATCTGAACTCATACTTGTCTAACCGAGGCTCCGTGTCAGGACCTGCTCCTGCCGTAACATTCTTTCAAGGGAGATGTCGCTTTGGCTCCTCTGTTCGTTCCGCGCG
Source organism: uncultured Nisaea sp. (assembly GCF_963974195.1). Lineage (NCBI taxonomy): Bacteria > Pseudomonadati > Pseudomonadota > Alphaproteobacteria > Rhodospirillales > Thalassobaculaceae > Nisaea > uncultured Nisaea sp. The sequence continues at coordinate 16,263 of NZ_CAXBDC010000053.1, read as the reverse complement.
GCAAGCAGGCTGAGCCGCTTGGCGAATTCCATCCAGCGCGGGTGGCTGTTCGGCGAGACTTCGTCACGGGGCATCAACGGTAATCCGGACAGGATTGTGCCGACGGTCTCAAGGCGCTGGTCATGATCCCCTCGCAGCGCATTTTCCCACATCGCAAAGATGACAGACCAGCCATCCTCCAGCCAGGGAATGCGCGCACTCAGCATTTCCAGAGTTCTTTTGGCCTGTGCCCAGTTTTTGAGAGAGGATCGTGGGTCGTGCGCGTAGGCATCGGCATCCTGGAAGGCGTTGTTCCAGTTCTGCAGCGTCTCTTCGAGGACATCGACAATAAGATTTGCCGGATGATCTTCCGGAATTTCCCCGGTGCGCAGCCAATCGGCAAAGGATTTCTGAAAGTGACCTGCTTCGTCCAGGATCCTGCGATAGCGGCCGCGTGGCCGGTGATCCAGAACGCCAAGTGCCTCAAGCAGATCTCCCCACTCCGTGAGAATGCGGGAGAGAGTCATGGGGTCGATGTTTTCCGTACGGGCGACACGTCCCAGCAGGTTCTGGACTTTATGCTGACCGGCTGGCGTGACCAGCTCGGCAAGGCCTATATCCAGGTCGGTATCCAGAAAGGATTTCACCAGATGCTGGGTCAGGGCAAGGCTGATCCGGATCTGGTCTTCCGTGATCTTGCTGCTTGATTGAATAGCGGCTTCTGCCGCGTCGTCCCCGGCCAGCCCCGTTGCCGTAGCGCCGAGCACGGCTTCCCTGACCGTATCCGGGGTGACGGTATCGATGGCATTTATATGTTCGTGCAGAACCCGGTCAAACACCGTCAGCTTGAAGGTCTCGGGAACCGCGCTCCAGCCGATAACATAAACGCCGCGCCCGCCGGAAAGGCCGGAAATCACCAGTTCCAGCCGTCCGCGTTCGCCATTGCGGACCCTCGCCATCGCCACGCTGGGCGTCGTGAAGGGCACGGCTACACCGCGCTCTGCGAAATTGATGGGCCAGAAATGGGTCGCTGTCGTCGCGCTGTTCGCCATGCTTCTCTGCGGTTCCGTTACTCAGCCCATCGGTCGCACCCGAAGTGCGAGCGCTACTTTTGTCCGATATAAGTTTGATTTTCAATGAAACTTCTCGGCTTTTTTAAATAAAACCAAAGAGTTTACAGGTCTTCTGTGCCTTGCGATTTACTGCTCACCGTGGAATCGATATTGGTCAGCATATCATTGAGCTGTTCAAACATGAGGGCACCTCTGGTGCCTTCTCTCAGGCTTCTCTCGAATATGTTGCGGGTGTGCATCAGGGCGGTACAGCAATAGCCGAGGAGCCAGTATCGATAGTGCGATGTGATCAGGAAATTTCGAAAGGCTACCGGGTCTCCATCATTGATGAATTTTTCATAACATGCGTCGAAATCTTTAAATATCTGGTTAATATTGGAGAGCAAGTTGAGCGTTTTTTTCAGCACCTGTTGTTTGAACATATTCTGTTGTTGAAGGAAGGCGCGGTGCTCACGATGGTCGATCGGTTTCGAGTTTTCCGACTTCAGCCAACGAATAACTTCAGCAATCAGAGGTTTGTTGATCTCGAATTGATACTGGTAAAATGAAACGCCTTTCCAGGCGCTGAATACATTTGACACTTCACTGCTGTCGATCTTGAACGCCTGGATGAACAGGGCGGCTTCGGGAATAGTCGGATCCCAGATCGCATCAATGAAGCGCTGCGTCTTGGAGACTTCATTGGCATCGGCGCCAAGAGCCTTGTTGACGATCGGCCGGACCTTGTTTCGGATCACTGACTTGATGTTGTCCTCTTCCCCGTCTTCCATCACCAGATAATCTGGGCTGCATTTGATCTTGTTACGCTCGAACGCTGTTTTCAGCAGGAACGGATCCAGTGAAGGGAGATCATCGATCATTTTAAGAAAGTTGAAATCGCTCTGCATTGCTTCCGTCATGCCGTCATGAGCGATGCCCACATAGCGCTGTAGCAGCGCCTCGGCATCTTTCTGGCGCAGATAGACGGCATATCCGCCCTCGCGGGGGGCTTCCTCGTCATTGGGAATATAAAGCGCGGTCTCGACCGGGCGATCGTTGGATAGGGAAGCGCTTTTGTCCGAAAAATTGAGCGAAGAGGAATCGGATACCTCGACCTTGAAATTCGGGTATTTGAAAATGATGACGCGGTTGAGGCTGGGGATTTTGAACAGCGGCTCCTTGACGCGTTGATTCTGCGTCAGTCCGAGGATGTTCCAGGTAACACTGGGCGGGCCATAAAGGATCTGATCCAGGATGGGAGAAAGCTTGCGCTTCTTCTGCGGCTTTTTGTTTGTCTGGTCCTGCAAGAGCATCGCGTATCCCTGGTGATCCCGGAGCCGTCAGCGGCTCCATCCGCCCGCTCTGATTGTGCCGGATCGTGCGGTCTGAATCCAGTTCCAGGAGTGCTGGAAGAGAGTGGTTCTTATCCAACCGCGCGTTTATTTTGAGGGGCCGCCCAGAATGCGGAAACGTTTGAGATAGGCCTGTTTCGCGGCTGTTGGCGAGGCCGGCTCAATCACGACATCAAGCCCGGCTTTCGGTTTCCCAAAAATTTTGTTCGCTTCGGTGAGAGAGAAGCCAGCAAGCTGGGTGGCTTCAAGGTAAGCGGCGATTTTGTCGGCACGCTTGATTTTCTTGACGATGTCGGCCGGTAACGCGGCGGGGAGACCGAAGCGGAGATGGACCGCTTCTTCGAGCCGCTTCTCGACGCTTTTGTAATCCGAGCCGATGATTGCCTTGAAAGGTGTGATCATGTCGCCGATGACATACTCGGCCGCATCATGCAGCAGGGCCGCGAGACGCCATTTCAGGGCAAGATCCGGATAGAGCCTGTACACGAGATTTTCCACCAGAATGGAATGCTCGGCGACGGAATAGGGCCAGCGGCCTTCTGTTTGTCCGTTCCAGCGTGCGACCCGGGAAAGGCCGTGGGCGATATCCTCGATTTCGACATCAAGGGGGGACGGGTCGAGAAGGTCGAGCCTGCGCCCGCTCAGCATACGCTGCCATGCGCGCGGCGGCGGTGTGGATTTCACGTAGACTTTCCTTTTCCAGAGGGCCTTTTGCCAGGTGGCCGGCCGGCAGAGCTCCGCACAGAAGTTCTGCCTGTGGACTGGCGCCGCCTGAGATAGACGAGAAAGGCGAACCCGATCAAGGGGGGCACTGCGCAGGCGAGTGCCCGGTTGGCGATCATGATGCTGTGGGATTGAAAGCGCTCGAGCCGCATGATGTTCAGGCAGCGTTCCCGGGCTTCAGGATCGCGGTAGGTGGCGTTGCAGCTCTGCTCGCGGGCACTATAGGTGTGCTCGACGGGGCTAAGGTCTGCTTCCCAGCTATTGAGGAAATAGGCCCCAAGCGGGAGAATCCAGATAAGCGAAACCAGTACCCACAGGAGAGAAATTAGGTTTGTTTTCGGCGATGTTTGGCGCATATTGCACTTTCAAAACGTCTAAAATGATTAATATCAACCCGGTAAAAGATATTCTTCATAGATTGCTTTTGTTCTGATATCTTTCGCGCGATTACATCGCTGACTACGGTGGGGGCTTTACCTGTGCATTTGAAGGCTTTTTCTAAAATCGCTTTTGCTGTTGCGGCGATGACCATGTGTGTCTCCACCCTGTCGGACACGGCACGCGCCTACGACCCGCGGGCAATGACCGGGCCGGGATTTGTCGCGCTGACATCCGGCCGGATGATTTCCGGATGGCTGACCAAGGGAAACCGCGTCTTTTACTTCACCCTCGAAAAGGGGAAGGTTTATTCGATGCGGGTGCCTGCGCAGAACGGCTTTCCGGAAGTGCACGAGACCGGAACGGTCCGGCCGACCAAGGAACATTATTGCCTGACGCCCTATGGCGGCGATGCGGAGCGGTGCCTTCGGGTCCGGCTGCTGGAGGACAATGAGTTCGAAAGCACGGATGATTCCGGGAACCGGATTTCCCGCTGGTGGCTGGCACAACAGTAATCCCGTTTTGGACGAGAGGGCATGCTTGACCTCCCGTCCGGGGCGTTCCAGTTTGTCGGTCTTATCTGACCATCCGCCTGGAATCTGAAATGACTGCCGAAACGCATGCCGTGCCGCCGGAAGGCGGTTCTCTCGCCGATTTCAAGGTGATTGGCCTGATCGGCATCGCGCATTTCTTCAGTCATCTGTTCATCCTGCTCCTGCCGCCGCTGTTCCCGACGCTTCGCGAGCAGTTCGGCGTCAGCTTCCTTGAGCTTGGCCTGATCATGGCCGTGTTCAGCGGTGCCACGGCGAGCACGCAATTGCCGTTTGGCTATCTGGTGGACCGGTTCGGGGCGCGCTGGATCCTGATCGGCGGTCTCGCGCTGGAATCCCTGGCTTTCCTGATGATTGGTCTCGGGGATGGTTTCTGGGGCCTTCTGGCGATGATGGCGATCGCCGGTATCGCGAACGGGGTCTATCACCCGGCCGATTATGCAATCCTGTCCGCCTCCGTGTCCGGGCCGCGCATGGGGCGCGCTTTCAGCCTGCATACCTTCGCCGGGTTTGCCGGTTTCGCCGTCGCCCCGCCACTGGTCATCTTTTTGAGCGAGACAATCGGCTGGCGTCTGGCCCTTGTCGGCTTTGGCCTTGCCGGTCTGGCGACAGCCGCCGTTCTGCTGGTGTTCGCCGGCAGCCTGCACAACAAGCAGAAGCCGTCGGCCGGGCAGGCAAAACCGGTCGATACGTCCAGCCGGGCGCTCCTGTTCTCGTTTCCGATCCTGATGTGCCTTGGTTTCTACATCATGACGGCGCTTGGCTCCGGCGGGCTCAACAATTTCCTGGTCTCGGCCCTGAACCTGCTGCACGGCACGGCCATCCCGATCGCGACCGGGGCGCTGACGGGCTATCTCGTCGGCACCACCGCAGGGATCCTTGTCGGCGGGTATCTGGCGGACAAGACCTCCAACCACAATGTGGTTGCTGCTTTCTGCTTCCTGGCGACCGCGGTGATGATTTCCATCGTTGCCCTTGTCGATATGCCCGAGCCGCTCTTGCTGGCCTCACTGACCCTGCAGGGCATCATGCACGGCATGATCATGCCGTCGCGGGACATGATCGTGCGCTCGGTCACGCCCGACGGCCAGTACGGCAAGGTGTTCGGGTTCGTCACAACCGGGTTCAGCATTGGCGGCATCATCGCGCCGATGATCTTCGGTTTCATTCTCGACAAGTATCAGCCCGAACTGGTGTTCTATGCCATCGCCGGATTCATGTTCCTGTCGATGTTCACCGTGTTCACCTCGGTTCGCTGGCGGGGGCTTCGCTCGGCGTAACCTGCCGGATCCGGGCCTCCCTCAGCCAGATATAGAGGCCGGCGCCGATAATCAGCGCGGCGCCGACGCTTGTCCATATATCGGGCAGACTGTTGAACACGGCCCAGCCCAGCAGCGTTGCCCAGAGCATCTGGATATACTGGAACGGCGCCAGCAGAGACGCGGCGGCGCATCGGTAGCCATGTACCAGGCAAAACTCGGCCAGGAGAGCGAGTAGGCCGATCAGGACTAATATTCCCCAGCTTGAACCGGAAGCGTCCGGCCATGGTCCGGCGAAGGGCAACAGCGCTGTTGATCCGATGACGCCGGTGATGGCCGTGAGAAACAGCGTGGCGAGCACTGGTGTTTCTTTCCCGGCGTGCCGCGTCATCAATGAGAAGGCGGAGAAGCAGAGCGCCGTGCCGAGCACCATCAGGTGTGCCGTGGTCAATTCTTGCAGGCCGGGCCTCAGGATGATCAGAACGCCCAGGAAGCCGGCTGCAACGGCGCTCCAGCGCCGGATGCCGACGCTTTCCTTCAGGATCAGCGCGGAGAGGCCGACGGTCAGCACCGGTGCCATGAAGCTGATGGCCGCTGCCTCCGCGAGAGGCAGGCTGGCGATGGCACCGAAGAACAGGATGGTTGAGAGAAAGAGGAAGCAGCCGCGGATGGTCAGAAATCCGAGTTTCGAGCCGCCAAGGAAGATTCTGATACCAAAGACGGGCATGAGACACAGCAGCAACGCCAGGTGCGCGGCATAACGCATGAAGGTGACGTGCTCGATCGCAATGGTCTCGGCACTATGTTTCACCAGTGCATCCATGGTGGAAAACACCGTGAACCCGGCAATGATCAGGCAGATGCCGAGGGCTGGGCGATGATGCTGGACGCCTGACATGGTCGTTTCCGTTTCCCGGTATTCGGCACTTAAAGTTGTACGGGATGCTTGGGTTTGATTTGCCGCTCACGAAGCCAAACGTAAACCCCGGCAGCAACGATCAGGGCTGTACCGGCCAAGGTCCACGCATCCGGCAGGTCACCGAAAATGAAGTAGCCGTAGAGGGTTGCCCAGATGATGACGGTGTACTGGAATGGTGCGAGCAGGGAGGCGCTGGCATACCGGAATCCGAAGATCAGTATCTGGTGAGAGACGCCGCCAATCATGCCGATCACGATCAGCAATATCCATTCCTGCAGGGTTGGAGTTTCCCAATAGAAACCGATCAGAATACCGGTGCCGATAAACCCGACCAATGCAGTATGGAACAGCATGGCGACGGGATCCTCTGTCCGGTTCAGGGATCGCGTCAGAAGGCCGAAAATGCTGAACATCGTGGCCATGGCGAGGACCAGAAAGTAAGCCCAGTGGATTTCGGCGAAGCCGGGGCGCAGCACGATCAGGACACCGGCAAAGCCGATCCCGACGGCGGACCAGCGCCGGATGCCAACCTTCTCCCGCAGCACGAAGGCTGAAAGCGCGACGGTGATCAGGGGAGCCACGAAAACAATGGCATTGGCGTCGGTCAGCGGGATCAGCGAGATCGCGGTGAAGAAGCACATGGTGCAGCCGAGCAGCAGAAGCCCGCGGATGGTTACCTTGACCGGGTCCTTCACGTAAAATACACGGCGGACGCCGAGCAGGGGCAGCATCAGCACCATGGCGACAAAATGGAAGAAATACCGGCCCCAGATGACCATTTCGACGCGAATGGTCTCGGAGCTGTATTTCGCAAGAGCGTCCATCGTCGCGAACATGGAAATGGCGACGACGATCAGCCCGATGGCGCGGGCAGGATTACTGAGCCCACCATCATCGGCGGCTCCGGAACTGTTTTCGCTGTTCATTGATGGACCTGCATGGAGAGCCGCCGGAAGCGTTCCCGATGCTTATCTGGTCTCGGCAGACCTGGCAATCATTCCCGGTGCGGAGAGACGCAGGATCAGCGCGCGATCCTGATGGCCTGACAGAACTGCCGCTTTGCCTTCATGGCGCTGCAGGCCCTGAGGGCGTCGGCCCGGGTCTTGAAAGCAGCGCCGACCAGCCGGACGAATGTGCCGCGCCCATCGCCGGCATCAAACTCCACGGTTTTGAAGCTGAGATCCTTCAGCTCGTTCGGGTAACGCTTCTCAAGCGCTGACCAGCCGCGCCGGGCGCCTTGCATGGTTCTGTAGGATTCCAGATGGATGCCGTATTTACCGTCCGGGCTCGATGCGGCCATCTGGTCTTTCTGGTCATCCGTTTTGGCGGCAGATTTCGTGTCTGGTCCTGCTGTGGCAGCCACCATCTTGCCGTCAGACATATTTTCAAGCTTGCCGACAACCGACTCAAGCCGGGAGATAAGCATCAGCAGGCGGCTGTCATCCGCTTCTTCCTGCATCTTGCCGGGCTCTTTGGGAGCTTCCATCATTGCTGTCGGCTGCGACACGTCCACATGACTGCTTGGTGCGGGAGCGACCATATCTGTCATTTTTGCCGGCTGATCCACGGTAACGGGCATTTCCGCTGTCCGGTTGTCGGCCAAGGAAACGGACATCAGTTCCTTGCGTGAATGCGAGTTCGGGAAGGTCCGCTCACGCAGGACATAATTCTGTGCCACCGGAGCATAATAGAGGCTGGTATCGACGTTCTTGCGCTTGCAGTCGATCCGGAACGTGGTGAAGGTCCCGGCCGGAACCGTGACGTCTTCCTGACCGGCGACGACGCAGCGCACTTCGTCTTCCCATCCTGTCGGCACCTTTTCGCTGCTGCCACGGATCCCGAAGGCGACGATATTGCCTTCCTGGAGCGGGAAGAGGGTGCCGGGATTGCCAATGATGTTCTGACGGCCGCGCCCGAGTTCCGGGTGCGAGGACCAGGACAGCTGCGGCGTGATCAATTCGTTCGTTGTGGTCCAGATCAGCCCGGAATCGTTGGTCCAGGTGACCCGGTCCGGCGTAACACCGACCACCTGCTCCTGCACCACGTTTCCGTCGTCATTGAACACATAGGTATCGCCGGGCTGGTACAGCGGCTGCGAAGCCGGCGGCAACTGGGCGAGCGGAGCTTTGGCGGGAAGAGTGTCGCTGTCGCTGAAGAGATCCAGATCCGGCATCTCGAAAGAGCAGGCGGAAAGCGCGCCGATCAGGATTACAGGAACAAAGCGTCGGAACAGATGCCGCATCGCAATAAAATCACCGCCGGATAAAGGGGATAGACCCCAAGTCAATAACCTGAAAAATATCCAATATCTTGGCGTTAGTGTCAACCAAACCCCAATATGCTGTTGCCGTTTCAGGGTGAGTAACCGGGAGTGGGCAGGGCGTTGACAGAGTGTGTGTTCATCCGCACTCTGGACATCCCTCCCGGCAGGCTCCCCGCATCTCCTCAGGGTTCGAGCTGGCCACCACAAAAAGGAATTACAGCATGTCGACGGCGAAAGCTGATCTGGTATTGCGCGGCGGTAAGGTGTTTCTCGGTCTGGGTGCCGGATTCACCGAATCGGTCGCGATTTGGGGCGGACGCGTTATTGCGCATGGCAGCGATAGCGAGCTCGAATCACTGATTGGCACCGACACGCGCGTCATAGAGTTGAACGGCCGGCTGGCCGCTCCGGGACTGAACGATGCGCATCAGCATCTGATGTCCGTCGGTCTCGGGCTTTCGGAAATCGACTGCAAGAAGGACACCCGCCTGCAGGACATGCTGCAGAAGGTGAAGGAGAAGGCGGCGACAGCCAAGCCGGGCGAATGGATCTTCGGGCGCGGGTACGACCATTTCGAGCTGGATATGAAGCGCCATCCGTTCCGGGAGGAGCTGGATCAGGTCGCACCGAACAACCCGGTCTATCTGAAGCGCACCTGCGGCCATATGGGCGTCGCGAACAGCGTGGCCCTGACCGCTGCCGGTATCGACGAGGGCACGGCCCAGCCGGATGGCGGCCATATCGAGAGCCAGAACGGAAAACTGACCGGCCTGCTGCAGGAACGCGCGCAGGAAATGATCACCAAGGTCCTGAGCGATCACACGATCGATGCGCTGGCGGAAGGTGTCCGGGCAGGACAGCAGCACAATCTCGCGCTCGGCTTCACCAGTGTCACCGATCCCGGGGTTGGCTTGCGTCAGGGCTATGACGAATGGCTGGCCTATCAGCAGCTTCGCCGTCAGGGCGGTTTCGGCCTGCGCATGCACCTGATGCCGCTTGCCGGTGCCAGTGGCTGGCCGGACCGGGCCATGGATCTCGGCCTGATGACGGGAGACGGGGACGAATGGCTGCGGGTTGGCCCGATGAAGCTCTTCACCGATGGCAGCGCCGGCGGCAAGACAGCGGCGATGTTCAATCCCTATATCGGAGAGCCGGAAAATCTCGGCATCATGATCTATGAGGATCAGCAGCTCTTCGATTATGTGAAGGACTATCACGACCGGGGCTATCAGGTTGCCACCCACGCCATTGGTGACCGTGCCATCGAACAGATCCTGACCGCCTACGAGCTGGCCATCGGCAACGATGTCGAGACCCAGAGCAATCGCCGTCACCGGATCGAGCATTGCGGTTTCCTCAATGCGGACCAGCTTGCCCGGATGCAGCGCATCGGCGTGCTGCCCGCGCCGCAATCGATCTTCATGTACGAGTTCGGCGATCTCTATCTCGACGTGCTGGGCGAAGAGGTGTCCGCCAAGGCTTATCCGTTCCGCTCCTTCCTCGATGCGGGGCTATATCCGTCGGCCAGCTCGGACGCGCCGGTTTCCAGCACCAACCCGTTCCAGAACCTCTATTCGATGATCACCCGCAAGACCAAGCGCGGCACGCTGATCGGCGGTAATGAAGCGCTCACACTGGAAGAAGCACTGCATTGCTACAGCTACTGCGGTGCTTACGGCTCTTTCGAGGAAGGCATCAAGGGCACCCTGAAGCAGGGGCAGCTCGGCGATATCACGGTGTTCGACCGGGATCTGTTCGCTATCGAACCCGAGGAAATCCTGGAAGCGTCGGCGGATCTGGCCATCGTCGGCGGCGAAATCATGTTTGACCGGCAGGCGGAAGCCGCCTGACACGAAAGACGGGGCCGTAAAGGCCCGCGAAGGAGAACAGGGATATGTCGAAAACGACTCTTATCAAGAACGCCTCCTGGGTGATCGGCTGGGAGAAGGACAAGAACGGCAAGGATGCCGGGCACCGTTTCTTCCGCAATGCCGATGTTGCCTTCAAGGACGGCACTCTCATCCATGTCGGTCCGGGTTATTCCGGCACCGCGGACGAGACCATCGACGGCAGCCGCATGATGGTCATGCCGGGCTTCATCAGCATCCACAATCATCCGACCTCGGAGCCCGGTAACAAGGGCCTGAACGAGGAGCTTGGCAGCCCGAAACTGGGGCAGAGCGGGCTTTACGAATATATGCCTGTCTTCCGGATCATGCCGGAGGCCGCGCCCTATACCAGCCGCTATGCCATTCACGAGATGCTGAAAAGCGGCGTGACCACCTACGCCGATCTGTCCGGGGCCCGGGAGAACTGGGTGAACGAGGTGGCCGATACCGGCATCCGTGGCGTGCTCTGCCCGATGTACCGCTCGGCCGCCTGGTCCACAAAGAACGGTCATTCGGTCGTCTATGACTGGGACCCGGAGGCGGGTGAGCGCGGCATGGAACGCGCCATCGAGATCGTCGAGGAAGCGGATCGTCACCCGTCCGGCCGGATGTCCGGCATGATGGGGCCGTCCCAGATCGATACCTGCACGCCGGAACTGATCCAGGCCTCCCATGCGGAAGCCAAGAAGCGCGGCATCAAGATGCAGATCCACGCGGCGCAGAGCGTGGTCGAGTTCAACGAGATGACCCAGCGCCACGGCCTGACGCCGCTTGAGTGGCTGGACAGCATCGGCGTGCTCGACGAGAGCACTATCATCGGTCACTGCATATTCTTGAACGATCATCCCTGGCTGCACTGGCCGCAAGCGGATGATTTCAATCTGCTGGTGAAATCCGGCACCTCTGTCGCCCATTGCCCGACGGTATTCTGGCGGCGCGGTATCGCCATGAACAATGTCGGTCGCTATGTGAAGGCCGGCATCCCGCTCGGACTCGGTACGGACACCTTCCCGCACAATTTCATCCACGAGATGGAAGTCGCGATGATCGTCGGCCGGATCATGTCCGGGGACTTTACCAACGCTTCGACGGAAGAGATCTTCGACGCCGGGACCATTGGTGCCGCGAAGACGCTCGGCCGTACCGACATCGGCCGGCTCGAGGTTGGCTGCAAGGCGGACATGGTGCTGGTCGATCTCGATCATGCCTATATGCAGCCGGTCCGCGACCCGCTGCGCAGCCTGCTCTATTCCGCGGGCGACCGGGCGGTAAAGCATGTCTATGTCGACGGTACACAGGTGGTGCGCGACGGCGAGGTGATCACCATCGACGTTGCCGAGGCGGCAGCCAAGATGACCGAATATCAGCAGGTCACCATGTCCAGCGTGCGCCAGCGGGACTGGGCACAGCGTCCGGTCGAGGAGCTGTCGCCGCTGAGTTATCCGGAAGCGGCGAATTGAGGAGCGGAGCCATGAGCGAATTTGATCTGGTTATCCGCGGCGGCACGGTCGTCAACGCCTCCGATACGGTAAAGGCCGATGTCGGTGTCCGTGACGGACGCATCGTCGCCCTGGGAGAGGCGCTGGGCGCGGGCGCGAAGGAGCTGGATGCATCCGGCAAGCTGGTCATGCCCGGCGGTGTGGACAGCCATTGCCATATCGACCAGCCCTCCAGCACCGGCGGCCGGAATGCGGAAACTTTCGAGACGGCGACCCGGTCGGCGGCCTGCGGTGGCACCACCTCCGTGGTCTGCTTTGCCCCCCAGCAGAAGGGCGTCAATCTGTCGGAAGGTGTTGCCGCCTATCACGAGCGCGCCAAATCGGCTTGTATCGATTACAGCTTCCATATCGTCATCAACGATCCGAACGACGAGGTCATCGGCCAGGATCTGCCGAAGCTGATCGGGGAGGGACATCGCTCGATCAAGCTGTTCATGACCTATGCCAGCAACCGGGTCGATGACGGCCAGATCCTGCGCATCCTGGAAGTGGCGCGGCGCAACGAAGCGCTGGTCTGCGTGCATGCGGAAAATCACGACGCCATCATGTTCATGACCGAGAAGCTGCTGGCGGCGGGACATAACGGCACCAAGTACCATGCCTGGTGCAAGCCTGCTCTGGTCGAGCGCGAGGCGACCTACCGGATGATCGCGCTGGCTGAATTGATGGACCAGCCGATCCAGATTTTCCACGTCACCTGCGGCGAGGCGGCGGAGGAAATCCGCCGGGCGCAGCAGCGCGGCCTGAAGATCTTCGCCGAGACCTGCCCGCAATATTTCGTCCTGACCGAGGAGGATCTCGACCGGGACGCGCGGGAAGGGGCGAAATATCTCTGCAGCCCGGCACCGCGCACCAAGGCGGAACAGGAAGCGCTCTGGGACTATGTGAAGTCCGGCACGCTCGGCAACGTCACCTCGGACCACGCGCCCTACAATATCGGCGATCCGGACGGCAAGTTCTGGGCCGGCGACAACGCGCCGTTCAGCTCCATCGCCAATGGTGTGCCGGGCCTGGAGACGCGTATGCCGATCCTGTTTCATGAAGGCGTGGTGAAAGGCCGGATCGACCTGCAGGAATTCGTCGCCATCACCTCGACCAACGCCGCCAAACTGTTCGGCCTGCACCCGCAGAAAGGCGCCATCGCCGTTGGTGCCGATGCGGATATCGTGGTCTGGGACGCGGAGAAGAAAACCACCATCAGCCAGGATATCCTGCACCACGCCACGGATTACACACCATATGAGGGCATGCAGGTCACCGGCTGGCCGGCGGCGACCGTCGCCCGCGGCTCCGTGGTCTGGAAAGACGGCGAGGATTTCTGCGAGCCCGGCTTCGGCAAGTTCCTCGCACGCGAGCCCTACGACTACATCAAGCCACGCGGCATCTTCCCGACACTGTTCAATCCTGTTTCCGGAACGGTTTCGGAGTAGGGCGGGGCGTTCAGCTTTCGTCCGAGGCAAAAGAAGAGGGCGCGGCCATCATGGTCGCGCCCTTTCTGTTTGAGATTTGCCTGATGCGAGATCAGACGAAATAGTCGGTCGAGACCGTGCTCGGAGCCACACCGATAAGCGTCAGCGTATCGCCGTTGCCGAAATCGATGATTGCGTTGCCGTTCCCATCCTCGGTCGTGGCGGCGTCGAGCGCATCCTGATTGGCGAATGCCAGAGACGTGCCAAGATCGATGACATCCTCGGAGTCGTCGAAGTCGGTAATAACGTCTGCGCCGTCCCCCGTGTTATAAAGGAAACAGTCGGCTCCACTTCCGCCCGTGAGCGTGTCTGCGTCGGCCCCTCCCGACAAGCTGTCGGCACCGGCGCCGCCAATCAGCTCGTCCGACCCGGTACCGGCATTGAGGTAATCGTCGCCGATTCCGCCAAGGAGAGTGTCAGCATTGCCTCCGCCAATCAGGGTGTCGTTGCCCGAACCGCCGTCGAGATAATCTGCCCCATTTGCCCCAGCAAGGCTGTCATCTCCAGCTTCACCATAAAGTGTGTCATTGTCGGTAAAGCCGATCAAAGTATCTTCACCGCTTCCACCATAGATCAGGTCAGAGCCAGCGTCTCTGGTGGCTGTTCCGGCGTTGGCATAGTCATTACCGTCACCGCCATAGATAGTATCATTCCCGCCGCGACCGTCGAGGTGATCGTTTCCCGTGCCGCCATAGAGGATATCGTCGTCGGCACCGGCACTAACGTGATCGTCACCGGCTTCACCATACATCGTGTCGTTGCCTTGAAAGCCGTTCAGAGTGTCGTTGCCATCGCCACCGTAGAAGAGATCGTCGCCTTCATACCCAATCAGGTGGTCGTTGCCTGAGTCACCGTACATGACGTCATCACCGGTGCCGCCATAGACAAGATCGTCTCCCGCTTCGCCTGCCACAGTGTTCTGTCCGTCGCCGAGAGTAATCGAGTCGTTACCATCTCCGCCGAATACGAGATTGTTTCCTGCCCCACTCGCGATAGCGTCATCTCCGGCTCCGCCATTAAGTGTGTCGTCTCCCGCTGCGCCGGAGAGAATATCATCCCCCCCATTTCCGAGAAGGCTGTTGTTTTCGGAGGAGCCGGTCAATGTGTCGGCATGATCGGTGCCAAATATGGCTTCGATGCCTGTTAAGGTATCGTCTGCGGCCTCACCAGATGAGCCAGTGCCGGAACCGAGATCGACGGCTACGCCCGACGTGCCGCTGGAATAGTCGGCAAAATCCGTTCCATCGCCTCCGTCGAGACTATCTGCCCCTTCCCCTCCGGAAAGTGTGTCATCGCCATCACCGCTCAGGAGCGTGTCATTGTCGGAGGAACCGACCAAGCTGTCGTTCGGGCTGATAAGGATAACCGTTTCGACGTCGTGGAAGCGAGAGGTGTCGCTGTCATCCGTCGTGTAAACAGTGTCGTTTCCGGCGCCGCCATAGACGATGTCCAGGCCATCGTCGTAGAAGACGTCGTCGGCATCGCCTCCACTGACGGTGTCGATGCCATCATCGCCGTAAATCAGGTCATTGCCGTCTCCGCCGATGATCAGGTCGTCTCCAACGCCCCCGCGCAGCGTGTCCATACCGTTACCGCCGTCGAGGGTGTCGTTTCCAGCTTCGCCTTGCAGGACATTATTGCGCGCGTCGCCACGGAGTGTGTCGTCATGCGTTGAACCGATCACACCTTCGATCCCAACTAATGTATCGCCTTCGGCGTCTCCTCCGGATGCGGTTCCGGTATCTAGATCCACGGACACCGCTGCGTACGAGCTTAGGTATGAGGCGACATCGTCGCCAAGAAAGGCTTCCGGTGTTGTTGCCTCTGTCACGCCAGCTTCGAACTGAAAGTCTCGCAACTCGAATATGGCTTGTCCGCTTCCTGGCCGCGGCCAGATTTCGGTGTCCGGGGCCCACGCGGCGAGATAAACAGTCGGATTGCTGGTCATCTCACCTGCTGGCAGATTCACCCAGACTTGGTACCAACCATCTTCCAGAGAGGTAATGCCGCCCGTAAATCCGGATTGCATTGGTTCAGCGCTGTTGTCCGAAAGATCGAATGCCACAGAATGGCTTCCATGAGTGGTGCCATCATAGACATTTACGACCAGAGTCGAGCGAGACACCGCGCGCACCAGAAAAGAAGCAGTGATTGACTGGCTCAGGTCAGCTGTAGTGATCGTCTGGCTGATTTGATGATAGCTGGTGCCAGTATCTTCCTGCATCAGGTAGACGCCATCGCCGGACGTACCGACTGAAACTCCCGTCTGGTTGCTCCAACTGGTCAGATCATCATGACCTTCTGACAGGTCGGCGGGGGCACCGACTGTGCCATAAAGCGCATCAGCGCCGGCACCGCCTTCAAGCGTATCGGAGCCGTAACCACCGTAAAGTGTGTCCGAACCAATGCCGCCATTAAGAGAATCGTCGCCTGCTCCGCCGGAGATCAGGTCCGTACCTGACGATCCGAGGAGAGTCTCGCCGGTGTCGCTCCTCAAAAGAACTAGTGTGCCGTCTTCAAGGCGTACTTCTTCTATCTCATTGAACCGCGATAGATTCGAAATGTCGGATGTAAAAATTACGTCTAAGCCGCTGCCTCCGTAAACGACGTCGAAGCCGTCAACATGGATGATGTCGTTTCCATCTCCGCCATAGAGCGTATCCGCGCCTTCGCCGCCATTTAGAGTGTCGTCTCCGCCTCCCCCGATAAGTGTATCGCTTCCTGCACCTCCGCTGAGCACATCGTTGTCTTCACCACCGTCTAAGACATCGTTTCCGCTGCCGCCATCGATCAGGTCGTCTCCTGCATTGGAGGAAAGTATGTCGCCTCCGTTATTACCAAAGAGAGCATCGTCACCGTCGCCGCCCTGAAGCGTGTCGTCGGCATCGCCTCCACTGACGGTGTCGATGCCATCATCGCCGTAAATCAGG